>JAVBUU010000084.1:0-4039 GCA_031555005.1 Opitutales bacterium
CGCGGCTTCACCGGCAGCACGAGCAAGGATAATACTTACACGCTGAATGTGGCGCGCTACGAAACCGGCGCGGCATTTAAGGTGCGCGCGGCGATTTACGGCGACACGGGCAAGGATTCAAACGGCGTCGTGCTGATTCGCAGGAAGTGACGCGCCCGGCGCATTACTTCTTTTGCGTCGCCGCCACGCTCACGCACAGGAGCGCCCAAAAGCCGCCGATGAAACTCGCCATCGGGATCTGCAACAACACCGGCAAGCTGTAAACGACGATTACGCCCGGCGTCCAAATCATCCAATTCGGCACGAGATTCGGCATCACCAACCGCCGATACCAACCGCGCCCCATCTCCGTTTTCATCGGCGCGATGTTAAACCCGGACGCCTTCCACAAATGCGCCACCGCATTCATCGGCGACGCAATCGCCGGCGTGTAAAGCAACATGTCCGTCGCCACTTTTGCCGCAACGACAGCCGGCGACACGCCGTCACCCCAAATGAACGCCTGCGCACGATAAAAAACGTCCGTTTGCACATTCATCCAAGCCCACCAAAACAGGCTGAAAATCAAATCCGTCTTCGGCGATTCCGGCCGAAGTGCCGGCGTCAACATGCGCAACAGCCATGGCAAAAAACCGCAAAACGACGCCCCGACAACCGCCGAAAAAAGAAACCCGTATTCGGCTTTCAGCTCCTGCAACCCGATCAACGCCTCCTCCACGCGCGGCGACGCATAATACGCAGCGAGCAACGCCACGGCAATAACCTGCAACACGATGCCGGGAATCAAATTGGCGCGCGCCGCAAACCAACCCGTTCGCCAGGGGGAAATTTTTTGCTCCGACGGAAACGTGCTCATTTAAAAATTTTCAATAAACGCGCGAGGCTGACCGGCGCCGTTTGCATGTCAATTTCCCTCGCCGGCATCGCCGCGAATCATCCGCCGCTTTTGCGATTGTAACAAAAATTTATCCGCAATACATTGCCCCTCGATGAAGTCGTTCTCTTGAACGCAAAAACGCCTTCGCCCCTCTTTTCATGTCAACACAATCGACAAACAAAGAATCCGTCGCGGAGGATGTCGTTGCATTGCCTGAACCGCCGGCAATCACCGAGCCTTCGATTTTTGACACGCCCGGATCCGAGGACGATCTGGATTCCAAAGAAAAAACGGCGCTTCGCGCCTACCTGCAATCAATCGGCAAAACCCCGCTTCTCACGATCCGGGAAGAAATCGACTACGCCGAAAAAATCAAAGCGGGCGACATTGAGGCACAACGCAAAATGGTTGAAGCAAATCTGCGCCTCGTCGTGCGGATTGCGCACGATTACGAAAATTTCGGGCTGCCGCTCATGGACCTCATCAGCGAGGGCAACGTCGGGCTCATCAAAGCCGTCGAGCGGTTCGATCCGACAAAAGGAGGGAAGCTCAGCACCTACGCGGCCTGGTGGATAAAGCAGGCAATCAAGCGCGCCCTTGCGTCGCACGGAAAAACAATTCGATTGCCGGTCCACCTCATTGACCGCATCGCGCGGATGCGCCGCGTAACAAACCAACTCACCGAAGAACTGCACCGGGAGCCGACGAACGACGAAATCGCGCTCATCATGGAATTGCCGGTGAACAAAATCGCCCACCTGCGCAGCGTCAGCACGCGACCGGCCTCGCTCGAAGCACCCGTCGGCGATGACGGCGACACGTCGTTCGGCGATCTTATCCGCGACGAAAGCCAGGCCACGCCGTTTGAAAACCTGCGCGGCAAGTCCGTCGTCGGCGACATCCAAGCCATGATTTCCCGGCTTCCTAAGCGCGAAGCGGAAATCATCGAACTGCGATTCGGCATCGGCGGCGAACGCCCGCTGACGCTCGAAGAAGTCGGGCAAAAATTCGAGCTCACCCGCGAACGCGTCCGCCAACTCCAACACCTCGCGCTCATGCACCTGCGCCGCATGATGTCCGAGCACGAGCGCCAACGCACGACCGAAGACATTCGCAAAGACGCACTCGAACGCGCCCGAATTGACGTATTTAACGAGTTTTTCAAAAAACAAATCGAGAAACAATCGGACGCCAAAGCGCCGGCGAAAAAAATGTCGAATGCCAAGCGCGTCACGATACGATTCGACAAATAATTCCCAAAAACCAAACCGCCTCGCCCATGAACAACAATACTCCGCGCCGTTTCGCATCCGTCACCGAATTGCGCCCCGAAAAAGAAGCGTATTACCGGGAACTCCACGCCAAACCGTGGCCGGCAATCATCGCCCGCCTCAAAGCGAGCAACATCCAAAATTACTCCGTTCACGTTTCCGAAATCGACGGACGCCGCTTCCTGTTTTCCTACCTCGAATACACCGGCAGCGACTACGACGCCGATATGAAAAAAATCGGCGAAGACGCGGAAACGCGCCGGTGGTGGAAAGAAACCGATCCGTGCCAAAAACCGCTGCCGCCCGCCGCCGCCGCCGGCAAAATTTGGGCCGACGCGGAAGAAGTGTTTTACATGAAGTAAAGGGCACCGGTGCCTTTTACCGCGCCTCGTAGCCGTAAAGCGCGATGCCGAGTTCTTTGGCGCGCTTGAGCACTTCTTCTTTTTCTAAAATCAAAACATCGCCGGCTTCCAGCGCCGCCTGCTTAATTCCGCCTTCGGCCATGCTTTCCAGCGTGCGCAATCCGAAACACGGCACGTCGAACCGGTAATCTTGCGCCGGCTTCACGGTTTTTACAAAAAGCATTTCCGTCGCGCCGCAATCTTTGCACCGGCGCAACATCTTGTCCGTCCCCTCAAACGCTTCCACGGCAATAACGGTGCCGGCGTTCACGACAACGCCCTGCCCCACGTCGAGTCGCGCCATTTCTTTCGCGATGCGAACGCCGTGCGCGAGCGAGTCGGAGTCGATGCCGGTGCCGAAAAGCCGGCCGCCGGTCATGTTGCCGGCAACGGCGAGTTGGTCGTCCATAAAAACGCGCGCGTCGAGTTGCCGGACTCCGATTTTTTCAACTTCGCGCGCGAGGGCGCCGAAAATCGATTCGGCATTTTTCTCTTTGAGCGTCGCCATAATCATGACGGCTTTCAAATCCGGCGTGAGACCTTTGAACAAGCGGCGCGGCGTGATTTGCCCGGCCATGATCGCATAACCGGCGCGAAAGTTTTTCAGCGCGTCGAGCATATGCCCGATCTGCCCGACCTTAATCCAAACGGCGTCTTCCGGCGCAAATGTCGCGACGAGTTCCGGCGATGTTTCGTCTTCGAACGCGACGAGCTTCACCGGAATTTTCTCGGCGCGCAGGCGCTCGATTGTCATTTCCGGATAACGGCCTTTGCCGGCAAGCACGACAACAGGGCGCGTCGGATCAAAATTTTCCGGCAAAAATCGGGAGATCATAAAATATATTTTTTAACTTCTGATAATACGGATGGCACGGAGGATTTTTTACTTAGCCGAAAAAGAGCGCAAGGAACGCAAAGCGTTTTTGTTTTTTAGCGGCAGATGAACACGAATGAGCGCAGATTTTTTACTAAGGATTTTTAAAATGTAATTACTTTTTAATTACAAAAATTTTTTAAGGAAAATCCGCGTTATCCGTGTTATCCGTGGTCAAAAAAATTATTTCGCCGGTTTCGCTGCCGGTGCCGGCGTGTTGTTTCCGCCGAGCAAGAGCGAGACGCTCGATTCGAAATCTTTTGCCACGGTGTTGTAATTCACGCCTTGCGGGAGCCAACCTTTCACGTTCGAGAACGCTTGCGCGAGGCTGCGGCTCATTTCGATTTTCGCGAAAAGATCCGAGCCCGGCACCGAGTAGGCGGTGAGTTGCAGGCGTTGGGCTTCGGCGGTCGCTTTGCCGACGGCTTCGATACCGGCGGCGCGGTTGATTTCCGCTTCCTTGGCGGCTTCGGAGAGCGCGACTTGCTTGTCGGCATCCGCCTTCGCCTGCAAAACGATTTTCTTCGATTCCGCTTCTTGCAGCGTGATGGCGTTGAGCGCGTCGGCTTTCGCTTTGATTGTGGCCTGTTCCGACTCGGCTTCCTGTTGCAAGACG
>JAVBUU010000112.1:0-3042 GCA_031555005.1 Opitutales bacterium
CCTCGGGCGCAAAGCAAATTCCTTCGGGCCGGTGCGCAATCAGCTCATTTTAAAAGGGATGATTTGGAGCCCGAATCACGGCGACACGGCATTCACGGTTCCGTTATTCGACGCTTTTATGCAACGCATCATGCCCGGCGACGGTTGGAAGGAATAACGCGTTTAAGGACGTTTGCACCGGCGTCAACTTGTGCGAAACAACGGTGCCGGCGATTTTGGAAATCTACAAACGGGCGTATTAAAAAACCTCAATTCTCGCCGGCACTTCAGGCGTAAAAAACGCGGCGAAGCTTTTTCGCCGTGTTTTTTGTGCTCAACGACGATCCCTGATTTTATCAATCATAATTGATAAGATGTATAATTTTAAAAATTTTGTCATCTGTAACGCCCAAAACTCGATGAACCTTTTCCCGCGTCCGCAATACACCGACAGAATTCGACCCTTTATCGGGAAGAACATTATTAAAGTGCTCACCGGTCAGCGCGACTTGGAAAGAGCTCGGTTTTGGCGCAACTCGGCAAAGAAATAAAACGCGAAAACTCCAAAGCGAACATCATCACAATCAACAAGGAGCTTGATTCGTTTCGCGACATTAAGACCGCCGGCAGCAACGCGCAACTTCTCTCCGGCGGACTCGCCACGATGCTCGTCGGCCGAGTTGTCAGCGCCATAACTCCGCCGGGACTTTGAAACATCTTGGGCGTTATTCTCTTCTAAGTATCGTGCCCCAGTCGTTTTTTCCGGATTCCGTTTCGCCGTTTTCGCGCAACATTGAGAGCGTGTCATCTCGCAGAATAAAAGTTCGGCGGCGCTGCCAATCACTTCCGCCTTCGAAAAAAACCAACTTGCGGCCGTTTAAATTCCAGTGGCCGCCGCCGAACTTAACTACGCTGATTGTGTGGATCTTTTTGTCTATTTTGACCTTAATCTTTGGGTATTTGTGTCCCGTCCGCTCTTTGGTTTCTTCTAAATCGGTCAATCGTCTCGCTTGGTCGTAAGTCCCGTCGAATTTTATTATTTTAAAAGGCCCTGTGTCGCTGCAACGTCCGCCGTCCCTGCCCATCCAAATCTCTGCGATCGACCGATTCGGGGCGCCTTTTCGCGCGTTCACTTCGTTTTCTATTGTTTCGACGAGCACATTTTCGCCGGCGGTCTTGGCGCGACGTCGCAGGTTTTCGAAATTCGATAACGCATCACGACCGATGCGTTCCTTTGTTAGCAAAACCATTTTGTCCCGGGCTGTTTTTATATCCCAAAACGCGCGCTGTTCAAAAGACGGTGTTCTTTGGGGAAATGTGATTATCTCTCGTGACGCGGCGACGTCTTTGAGCGCCAACTTTATTTTTTCCCGCAAGTCGGAATCTTTAGTGCCGACGCGAGAACTCAGTGCTTCAAGCGCCGTTGTGTCTTTGGAATTCACCAAGGACATCGCCTCCTTGTAATCTTTGTCGTATTTCCGGCGAAGCGCTTCAAATTCTTCATGAAACGAAAGCGTTTCTTTCGGATTCGGCGGCGCTTCATCGGGAGTTTCGGGAGCGTTTTCCGGCGAGTCAACCCGGTGCCATGTGCGCAGACCTCCTTGTCTGAGGATCCCGTTGGACAGAATAAATCGTGCCGTTGCGTCGTGCCTGTCTCCGTTGCAACTGTTCAGATGCGCTTTGTATTTATTGTGCCCGGCCTTCTTCCATGTCCCGCGAAACACATCGTTGCCGTCGTCGTGCAAGATGGTTCCGCCGGAATAAAATATCATCAACGGCACCCGAGCTCGATCTTCTTGCGGAAATGTCCACTTCACGTCAACGACTTCGTCTTTGGCGTCAACGGCACCCGCAAACGGGGCAAAAAGAAAAGCGAGCAAAAGTGCACAAATTGAATGAACTCTTGTAATGTGAGTGAATTGTGCGTGGCGGTTGTCGTTTCGCGGCATTTGCGGTGTAAGTGGAAGGTGAAGGAGTGTGGCGGAGAGACGGCGGCATGCTTGAAGAGCACTTTGCTCTCGTAGGGGAACAATGAGGACGGATTTTTCGGGCATTGTCAATGTTCCCCTAGGGGAACAAGATGAAAAAGCCGTTTTTGAATTTGATCGGGCCGCAAATTCGCGGATTGCGCGTGAAGCGCGAGATGACGCAAGAGGCGCTTGCAACGCAATTGCAAGTAATCGGCGCTGCCGGATTGGATCGCGGAAAAATCGCGAAAATCGAATGTCGGTTGCGCTCGGTCTTCGATTACGAACTTTTTGCCATCGCGCACGTGCTCGGCGTGTCGCCGGGGTATTTTGTGCCGGAGGACGAAGCGCTTTTCACGCAACTTCCGGCGCTTTCCGCTTGGCGCGAAACGGGGAATTAACCACAGAGGGCACAGAGGTTCACAGAGATTGTCTTTTAGAAAACAGATTCCCTCGAAAATTTTCTCAAAAAATTCCTCTGTGCAACTCCGTGACCTCCGTGGTTAATTCATTCGCCCGCCCGGAAAGCTTCTTTGTGCCATCCGACAACCTTGTAAATTTGGACACAGACTCCAAATTTACAAGGATGAGTGCCGGCGGAAATAGCCTGAATTATTTCCCGATGCAAAAGGTTGCAAACAGCTTATCCAACATTTGCTCGTTGTCGATTCGGCCGACGATGTCGCCGAGCGCCGCTAACGCCAAGCGCACGTCGCTTGCCGCGAGTTCCGTCGCAACGCCGGCGCGCAAGGCCTCGACCGATTTTTCCAAACTTTCCGCCGCGCGTCGCAACGCCTCCGCGTGACGCGTGCCGACGACGAGCGCGTCGTCGCCGGGCACAATGCCGTCGCGCTCGAGAATTTTCGCGAGCCGCGCCTTGAATTCCGTGACGCCGGCGCCGGTTTTCGATGACAACGCCGCGCGCGGCAATGCCGGCAAAAAGTTTTGCGTCGCTGCGTGCGCCGGCAAATCCGCTTTGTTCAAAACGAGCAGCGCGCGCTCCGGCGACAACATGCCGAGCAATTCCGCCGGTAACGCCGGCGGCGCGTCCGAGGCATCGACGACCAGCAAGCAAAAATCCGCGCCGGCGACCTGA
>JAVBUU010000005.1:0-7963 GCA_031555005.1 Opitutales bacterium
AACATGAGCGCCGACGGCATCGCGTAACAAATCACCGGGAACATAACCATCATCGCGTAAAAAATCATCTTCTGCTGCCCTTCGACGTTCGGCATCGGCGTGAGGCGCATGTTGAGCAACATCGTCACGCCCATGAACACCGGCAAAATGTGAATCGGGAAACCGCCGATTGTCTCAAGCCCGGGAATCACGTCCGGCATCGACAAATCCGGAATCCACAAAAACGACTGAAACCGCAACTGCGCGAGCGACTGGAACGTGAAAAACAAACCGGTGAAAATCGGAATTTGGAGCAACACCGGAAAACAACCGGCAAACGGATTGATGCGATGTTCGCGATAAAGCTCCATCATCGCTTTGTTCATCTTCGTCGGATCGTTTTTATATTTCTCGCGAATTTCCTTCATCGGCCCCTGGAAATGGCGCATGCGCTCGGCGGAACGCTGTTGCGCCATCACGAGCGGCCACGTGAGCACTTTGATAATCACGGTGAGCAAAATAATCGCGAAGCCCCACGCCCACGCGCCCGACGGCAACATCGCGTGCAGCGCGCTCAGCCCGACGACGAACATTTTGCAAAGGAAATCGACCGAGATGAACCCGAACAAATTCCCGAACTGCACGGTCTTTTCCTGCCCCGCGCCCAAGTCGGCGAGGCGTTTGTATTCGCGCGGACCGACGTAATACGTGCCGCCGATTTCGACGGCTTGCGCCGGCTGCAACGCGCCGAGGTTAAAACCGATTTCGCCGGTGAGCGTCGCCACGCTCGGCTTGGTGTGCCCCGGCAGCGTCGCGCCGAACACGGGGTGAACGTAAAAATCGGAAACGCGCGCGCGCGTCGCGTCGTCGAACGTCACCACGCCGGCAAAAAACTGATTCGTCACCGCCACCCATTGCCAAGGCGTGCCGGCGGGCGTTTCTTTCACGTATTGCGGCGCGACTCGCGCGCCCATGCCGAGGAAACCGGAGCTGTCCGTAAATTCGGAATACGCGATTTTCTTAAACGTATCGCCGTCGTAAGTCGAAACGCCGAGAAACTGGTTCGCCGAATCGCCGGAGGATTGCGGCAGCGTGCCGATATTCAAACGCAACCCGAGCGCGGGCACGGCTTGGCCTTCCGCGCGGAAAACGGTTTTAAAAGAAATCCCGTTCGGGTCGGCTTTGCCGGCCTTCACGAGCGCTTCCTCCGGCAACGCGTAAGTGCGGACAATCGTCAGCCCCGTGTTCGTCTTCGCTTCGAGCACGAGACATTCGCCGGCTTTGCTTTCTTTTTCGTTAACCGAAAAAACAAGATTCCATGCCGCCGGCGGTTGGCCGGGTTGCGCGTCGAGTCCGAGCGCGAGCGCCGCTTGCGCGCTTTCGGCATTGAAAAGATAAGGATGCGCGGCGGCGTCTTTGCGATTCGCCAGCGTGTCGGCGCTCTTTTTCAAAGCTACCGTGCGCAGGCCGCCGCCGAGCGTGTTAACGTCGAGACGCAGATCGGCGTTTTCGAGCGTGACGATTTTCGCTTCCGCCGGAACGCCGGCGGGAACAACGCCGCCCGCCGCCGGCGCGCCGGCGCTTGCCGGAACGGTTTCAGCCGCCGCGGGAATCGCCGCCGGAGCAGTAAGCGCCGGTTTTTGCGGATGCGTTTCGCGATGTTTTTTTTGTTGCTGCGAATCCCAAACGAACAGCCCGACGGCCATCAAGATCAGGGTTACGCCGATAAATGTATTTTTCTTGTCCATTATTTTCCGGACGCGCGAGGAAACGGACTTGCGCCGGATGCGAAAGCAAAAAGTGAAACGGGCTCCGCCGGCGGAATTTGCCGGACGCATCGGGTGTTGAAAAAATGCCCGCCGCCCCTTCCCTTGCCGGCATGCAAAAAACGCTTCGCACGCTCGGCCGGCTCGCGCTCCCGCTTCTCCCCGTGCTCATCGCGGGCACCGGCTGCGCCGGCAACCCCGCGTCGCTCACCTCGCTCGCCGCCAATTACGCCAAATCCTACGCCGTCGTCGTCTCGAAAGAAACCTACGCCGATCCCGCATGGAAAAAAGTCGCCGACACGCTCGTGCGCAAACACAACGGCACGCTGATCATTTACGCTGACGGTATTGAAAGCGCCCGCGAAAAACTCGCGGAGACAATGCCGCGTTACACGGCATTTGTCGTGACGCCGGAGGAAACGGAAGCCGGGGAAAACAAACTTTATTACCTTCCGTATCTCGACCTGCTGGTGCGCGAACTCGACGACGATCCTTATGCCGACACGCTCTACGGCATCGTCACCGGCCAAACCGCCGCAGATGCGCTGACCGTCGCCGTCGAATCCAACGTCGTTCTTCTGAAAAAAAGCGAAGCGGGCGCCGGAAAGAAAGAAAACGAAATCCGCGTGAAAAACGGCGAAAAAACAGTCCAAGCCGTCGTCGGCAACGCCGAATTCCTGCCGCAAGAAACCCTCGCGGACACCTTCGCCCTTTGGCAAACGCCGCCCGGGCGCAACAGCCTCGCCGAAAGTTTCTTTTTTGCCGCACCGAAATTCGACCCTGCCAACGGCATTCTCAGACAGTTCCCCGTCGCAACCTTCTACGGCGACCCGGCGCGCGACGTTGTCGTCGAAGCGACCGAAAACAGTTTCATTTCCGGCGGCATCGCGTCGTCCGGCAACACCCACGTTTTTACGCTTACGATTAACGACTATCCGCGCGCGGCGCTGAACAACACGCCCGTCGGCGTCATTTTTACGCAACGCATCAAAAACCCGAAAATCATTTCCGGCCAAGCATACGAACCGATCCTCGCGGATAATTTTATTCTCCTGAAAAAACCGCAACCGCGCGCCGGCGAAAAAACCGTCGTCGTCGAATTCGAAGGCGAACCGATTGAATAACACAAAGGCAGAAGGGAGAAGGCAGGAGCAGAAGTTTTTGCGTTCTCTGCGTTCTTTGCGTTAATCCGAAAAACATTCGCTTTCTCCATGCCTTCCCCGGTTAAAAATTTCCGCTCCAATGTCCGCCGATAACGATTTAATCAGACACGTTCGCCTCGTCGGGCGCGCCGGCGGTCTCGTGAAAAATTTTCCCGGCTTCGACAAAAAACGCCACACCGTGCCCGACGCCGCGACGCCGGCGACGAACGGATTTCTCGCCAAACTCTGCGCCGGCGAACTCGCCGAAACCGCTGAAACCTTTTTTCAAAAAGCCCGCGCCGAGCTGAAATACAAACGCAAAGAACTCTCGCTCGCCGTCGAATCGCCGGCCGCGCTCCTCGCCGCGCGCGACTTTTCGCACGAGTGGATTTTTGAAATCAATCCGACCGCGCCCGCCGAATACACACTCACGCGCACGCTCCGCAGCACCGGCGACAACCCCCTGCCCTGCACGCCGGAATTCGACGCACTCTTTTCCGGCGCGTTCGAGGAAATTATTTTTTCCCTGACAAAACCGGTGCGCGTCGAGGCGGTCATCGACGCCGTCGAAGCGCTCGATGCCGGCGAAAATCAACCCGCCGTCGATTATCCGTCGGACTGCCGGCACTGCACCCTGCGCGTTCCCGGCATTGCCGCCGAAGTCGTTTTCACCGGTGCCGAACTTACAATGAAATTCCCCGCCGCCGGCAGCCCGCGCGAACTTGCGGAAAAGTTTTTGAAACTCCGGCATGCGTTTTCACTGACAAAATCGTCGCCGTTGAGCGAATTTTTTAACCACGGATAACACGGATCGCACAGATGCTTCGCCGAATTCGTATTCAAAAATCGATTACAGTTTTTCAGGTTAATCTAAGTTTTCCGAAAATTCCTCTTTTGCCTTCCTTTGTATCCTTTTCGGCCAATCAAGAAAACATCCGCGTCATCCATGCTATCCGTGGTTAAAAAAACCATTTTTATTTTATGCAAATCGTCCTCGCCACCGGCAACCCCCGCAAAGCCGAAGAATTTTCGCGCCTCTTTGCCGCGCGCGGTCTGCCGGTGACGGTTCATGCCGCGTCGAAATTCGGCGGCATGCCGCACGTCGCTGAAGACACCGGCACCTTCGCCGGCAACGCCCGGCAAAAAGCGCGCGCCCTGCGCGCAATCGTGCCGGCACCGTTTTGGGTAATGTCCGACGACAGCGGCCTGGCGTGCGACGCGCTCGCCGGCGAACCCGGCGTCGAATCCGCCAATTACGCCGGCCCGAAAGCGCCGGATGCCGCCAACCGCGCCAAACTCCTCGCCGCGCTTGCCGACGTGCCGGACGAAAAACGCACCGCGCGCTTCATTTGCAATTTAATGCTCATTACGCCGGACGGCGAAGAATTTTTGTTCGAAGGCGACTGCACCGGCAAAATTCTCCGCGCCGAGGCCGGCACCGGCGGATTCGGCTACGACCCGCTTTTCGTGCCGGACGGCGCCGACAAGACATTCGCCGAAATCGACGCACGCGCGAAAGATTTTTTCAGTCATCGCGGCCGCGCGTTTCAAAAACTGGCGGATTCGATAATGTAACGCAACCGTTCCGGTTGCGGCAGCCGAAACGGCTGCGTTACATTGACAGCGCAAACCGTCCGCGCGTTTTTCGCAGCCGGATTTTTTCGCCGAAAACCGCCGATAAATTTTCCGAAGTCAAAACGTCCTTTATTTTGCCGGCCGCCGAAACCCGTCCGTTTCGCAACAGCAAAACGTGCGTGAACAGCGGCGTGATTTCTTCGACGTGATGCGTCACCAACACCAAAGGCACCGCGTTCTTTTTTCCCGACAACCGGGAAAGCATCGCCAAAAAACGCTCGCGCGAAACCGGATCCAACCCCGCGCAAGGCTCGTCCAAAATCAAAACATCCAGCCCGGAAAACAACGCCCGCGAAATCAGCACGCGCTGCCGCTCGCCCTGCGAAAGCGTGCACCACGGCTGCCCGGCGACTTTCGCGCATTCCGTCCGGCGCATCAGCGACAACGCCGCGCGCCGGTCGTCTTCCGGCGGGTCGCCCCACAAATTCAATTTCGCCTCGCGCCCGCCGGCGACAACCGACACCGCCGGTTCCTGCGGCTCAATCATACGTATCAAAACATTGGATACAAGCCCGACGCGCTTGCGCAATTCGCGCCAATCGTCCTCGCCGCGCGTCGCGCCGGCAATCGTCACCCGCCCGAGCGTTTCGGCGAGATAACCGGTGAGCACCGACAGCAACGAGGTTTTGCCGGAACCGTTCGCGCCGAGGATGACCCAGTTTTCGCCGGCGCGCATCGTCCAGTTTACCTTGTCCAAAATCACGCGCTCGCGCTCGACGCGCAGGTTCGCGACGTCGATGAGTATTTTGTTTTTCACCATGCGCGTTTGCTCCGCGGCTGCTCCAACGCGTCCTGAATCTCCGCCGGCAAGTTCGGGAAAAAATTCAATTCCGCCTTTTCCTCAATTTCGCGAATGCTCGCGAGATACTTGCCGGGATCGGCGCGCTCTTTGATTTCTTGGTGCGGCACGATGAACGCCTGCGTGCCGATGCCTTCGTCGGATTTTTTGGAAACAATCAAAAAGAACGCGCTCGGGACATTGATGCCGGCGCGCAGTTTTTGCGGCGGCTTCGTTTTATCGTAAATCGGCCCGCAAATCACCCAGGCGTCGCCGAAACGCGGCGCGTAGCGCTTGATGATGCGCTGCTCCATCGCCATCCAAAAACCGGCGTTAAGTCCGTGTTTTTGCGGAACGACGTTCGACATTAAAAACGTCTCGCGCTGCGCGTCTATTCCGTAGCAAACCGCGATCGCGTGGTTGGGCGCCATGTGCCCGCGGTCGTATCCGGAATGTGAATACGCCTTCGATTCCACGCGAGCGCGCGTCCGTTCGTCCGCCTCAAATCCGTCCGGTCGTTTGTTTGACGGATAGCGCGCCGGGAAAACGCGGTAAGCGACCCATGCCGGATTTTTTCGCGCCTCGTCGTAACCGACGATGTAGCCGGTGTTTTTCAAAAAAGTGAATTGCCGGGACGCCGCCGGCGCGCCGCCGAGCACATGTGCCGAGGCGTCGAGGTTCAGCCCGGCGCCGGCGGAAACACCCCGTGCGAGCGGAATGTTATCGGCGACGAGATCGAGCCAGAAAACGAGCGCATCCGGCGCGACATTGCTTTCGCGCACGACGTCGATGACGTCGAGCGTGACGGATTCGATTTTGTCGCGCGTCTCCTGCGGCGCAAAAGCGTGCCAGGTAAACAAACCGGCACCGGCGGCAAGAACGCCGGCACCGCATGCGAGCAGGCTTTTCAGGCTTTTTGGCGATTTTAAAAATTCGAGCGGATTAACGCGCCGGCGTTTTGATTTTTTTGCCACGGGAAAATTTTCAGAGGAAGCGGTGACAATAAAAAACCCAAAACCAATTTGCCAAGAGCGCACCGGTAAAAATCACCGGCAGGCGCGCGCCGGCAAGTTTCCCGGCATCGTCCCGAAAGCGCGGCAACTTGAAAAACACGACGCCGAGCGCGTAAATCCACACAATAACGGAGGCGACGCAAGCGAGCGCCCACCCGGGATTCAGCACAAACGCCCGGCCGACATCGCCGGCGGCGAGCGCCAATGTCGCCCGCGTGCCGCCGCACCCCGGGCACGGAATGCCGGTGAGCGTGCGCAACGGGCACGGCGGAAAACGCAGACGCAGCACGAAAAGAAAAACCTGCGCGCCCGCCCACATCGCCGGCAACAGCCACGCGAACAACCGTTCATAATCGGGTTCGTCGGGCAAAAGCGGACGGCGCGTAAAAAACATGCGTTCGGAAAAAATTACCGGCAAAGCGCGTTACTTGGTGCGGGCAGCGGGAGTCGAACCCGCCTCTCATGCTTGGGAAGCACACATAATACCGATATACTATGCCCGCGCGTTTTGGAAATTTCCGGCGTTATGCGCACCGGCGGCGACATTGGCAAGCGGGGAGTTTCCCGACAACCGGCCCAATCACGCGCGCCGGTTCCACGCCTCGCTTTGAAATTTCGAAACGGTCTCGTCCCAAAGTTTTTTTTCAAAAACCGGCAACGGCGCCGGTGTCGCCGGCATCGCCAAAATTTTTTCCAGTTCCGCGATGAAATCTTTTTCAAAGCGCGCCCAATCCGTGCCGGGAACGTGCGGTTTCCAGATGCTGCCCTGCATCAACAGGCCGTGCCGGTTGCGTTTTTGCGCCGCGCCGGCGATTTTTTTTCCGTCGCCCGGACGCACCGCGTCGAAAATTTCCGGAATCACGAAACAAACGCCGGGCTTGTGCGCCGCCGGTTTTTCGCCGCCGCATTCCGCCGGGCAGGGCACCAAGGCCGCCGGTACGCCTTGCGCCACAAATGCCGCAACCAGCGCGCCGTGCACCGCTTTGTAGGAATCCGTGGCCTTGGCCTCGCACAACGCATGGCCGAACGGGATGACCAGCGCATACGTCCAGTCGTCCAAGTGCGACACCACGCCGCCGCCGGTCGGCCGGCGCACGAGCGCGCATTCGGCCGGAATCGTCGCCCGCGTCGCCGCAAAATCCTGCGAAAGCCCGAAGGTGAATGCCGGCTCGTTCCACGAATAATGCCGGAAGCGCGCGACGGATTCGTCCGCGTAGTTTTCAAGCAACAAAAGGTCAAACGCCATGTTGCCGGCGGCACTTTTAGAGGCGTGCGGTAAAACGTGAAGCATCCGGCGATAAGAAATAAGAAATAAGAAATGTGAAATAAGAAATGTTTTCCCGAGTTAATGCCGTCGCCCCGCAATTTCTTATTCCTTATTTCCCATTTCTTATTTCTTATCTCCCCCGATGCGACACCTGCCGCCGGCTGCAATTCTTCTCGGAATTTTTTCCGTCACCGCCTCCACGGTTTTTTCGCCGGCGAAAAATGATCTCGCCGTGCTCGGCACCGCCGGCGACGTCCGGATCACCGGCATCGACCCGAACTCCGGCACGCGCTCGTTTTCGTTGTCCTTCAAGGAAGCCGCGCCGGTGCCCGGCCAAACGGACAGCTCGCTCATGCTGCTCAAATCCGTCGTCATCCGGAGTT
>JAVBUU010000038.1:0-5452 GCA_031555005.1 Opitutales bacterium
TCGCCGATGCGCGTGGTGAAGTCGCCGATGATGAGCACGACTTCGTGGCCGAGGTCTTGGAACTGCCGGAGTTTATTCAGCACGACCATGTGGCCGAAGGTGAGGTCGGGGCGCGTGGGATCGACGCCGAGTTTGGCGCGAAGGCGTTTGCCGGAAGCGATGCGTTCGAGGAGTTCTTGTTCGCCGTGGAAAACTTCGGTGCGCTCTTTGAGTAAATTGATTTGCTCTTGCGGGCTCATGTTGCCGGCAAAAGGAAACGCGCCGGTTTGAATTTTCAATGGTCTAATTTTTCGGGATGCGAACTTTCTTAATAAGAATTTGATCCGGTCCGGAACTTAACGGGTGAAAATACCGGCGCGCGCCGGCGTGCTTTCGCCGGAACAATTCCGTCGGATGCGTTTTCCTCTTTAACCCGATTTTTATCATGAAAAGTCCGCTCCGTCTCCTTGCCGGTATTTTGCCGGCGGCAATTTTGGCATTAATGACCGCTTGCTCCGAAACGCCGGCGCCTGCGGCGTGGAACGCGCCGGGCCAAGTCAATCCGATTGTTCCCGGCTATTATGCCGATCCGTCGTATGTCGAGTTCGACGGTAAACATTACATTTATGCGACGCTTGATCCGTGGGGGAGCGATACGCTCGGCTGCTGGGAGTCGCCCGATTTTAAGAACTGGACTTACAAGGAGTTGAACTGGCCGACGCGCGCCGCCTGCAAGAGCAAAAATTCTAACGGGCACGCGGTTTGGGCGCCGTCCGTGGTGCGCGCGCGCGACGGGAAGTTTTACATGTATATTTCGGTCGGCAGCGAGATTTGGGCAGGCGCGGCAGACCACCCGCTCGGGCCGTGGCGCAGCATCACGCCGGAGGGCATGCCGCTTGTCGCTCGAAATTGGGGCGGCGGCGCTTATCACAACATCGACGCCGAGGCGTTTATCGACGACGACGGCAGCGCGTATTTGTATTGGGGCTCAGGCTTGAATTGGACAAACGGGCATTGTTTTGTCGCGAAGTTGAAACCGGATATGGCTTCTTTCGACGGTGAGCCGCGCGATGTCACGCCTACAAATTATTTCGAAGGCCCGTTCATGGTAAAACACGCCGGTAAGTATTACCTCACGTATTCCGAGGGCATGATTATTAAAGATACCTACGAAGTCCGCTATGCAGTCGGCGACTCGCCGTTCGGCCCGTTTAAGGAAGCGCCGAACAGTCCGATTCTCGCGACCGATCACACGAAAGCCGTCGTCAGCCCCGGGCACCACGCCGTGTTTTATAAAGACGGAAAATCCTACATCCTTTATCACCGGATGACGAATCCCTACGTGAAAGATACTTTTACGAGCCGCGAGCTCTGCGTCGATTCGCTGAATTTTATGCCGGACGGGTTGATCGCAAAAGTCGAACCGACGCACAGCGGCCCCGCAATTATCCGGGGACGTCTCGCCGGCGATTACCGATACGAAGCAACCGCATCGTCCGTCGCCGGAGAGCGTTTCGCGGCAAACAATGTTGCGGACGATAATTATTCGACGCGCTGGATGCCGGCAAAGGACGCCGCCGGCGCTTGGTTGCAACTCGATTTCGGGAAATCGCGCGCCGTCGGACGCCAGGAAATCCGTTTCGAATACGCGTGGAAAAAATACCGGTTTACGCTGGAAACCTCCGAAGACGGACAAACGTGGACGCCGCTCGCCGACTTCACGAAGACGCCGGCGACGGGCTCGCCGGTCGTTGTCGCGACGCCGGTAAAAGCGCGTTATTTGCGGATGAATTTCCCGGCGTCCGAAAAAGGGAAAAACATCGGCGTGTGGGAGTGGCTTGTTACGCGGTAACGCCGCACTTCCGCGCTAAACAATCGCCATTCCGCGCGATGCGGGAGCATGCGCCGGCGGTTTGCCCGGGGCGCGTCCGTCGGACGTGACGATTTCGGGCGCTTTTTTTTTGAAACAAAGCATTTCCGTTTTTGTCGAAACCTGTCCCGTGTGCGTGCTCGTTCGAGTGTCGCGACGCGGGATTTTTTATTATGAATAAGTCGCTTCTTTTCTCTGTTTTCATGTTTGCGCCGTTTGTGTCGGCACTCGCCGGCGAACACGCGGACAAGACCGCTGCGCCGGCGCATACGTTTGCGATAAAGGGCGGCGATTTTTTATTGGATAACAAACCGATTATTCTCCGCTCCGGCGAAATGCATTACCCGCGCACGCCGCATCAATACTGGCGCGACCGGCTTAAAAAAGCAAAGGCGATGGGCTTGAACACCGTTTGCACTTACGTCTTTTGGAACATCCATGAAGCGCGCAAAGGGGAGTGGAATTTCACCGGCGACGCCGATGTCGCCGCGTTTTGCCGGATGGCGCAGGAAGAAGGGTTGCGGGTGATTGTGCGCCCGGGGCCGTATGTTTGCACGGAATGGGATTTCGGCGGATACCCCGGTTGGCTGCTTGCCGATCGCACGACAAAGGTGCGCTCGAACGATCCGAAATTTTTGGCGCCGGCGCGCGAATACATTTTGAAAGTCGGCGAACAGCTGCGTGACCTGCAAATCACGCGCGGCGGGCCGATTATCATGGTGCAGGTCGAGAATGAATACGGCTCGTTCGGCGATAATCTCGAATTTAAAAAGCATCACGAAACATGGTTGCGCGAAGCCGGTTTCGACGTGCCGTTTTTCACGTCCGACGGCTCGTGGGAAAAACAACTTACCGGCGGCACGTTGCCGGACGTGACGGCGACAATTAACTTCGGCGGCAACGCAAAAGGTAATTTTGAAAATCTTGAAAAATTCCGCCCCGGATCGCCGCGCATGGTCGGCGAGTTTTGGATCGGCTGGTTCGACGCATGGGGTAAAAAGCACATCACCACAAGCGCGGCGGACAAAGGAAAAGATTTCGCGTGGATGATTAACAACGATATTTCAGTAAATTTTTACATGTTCGCCGGCGGCACGAATTTCGGCTTCACGGCCGGCGCCAACGGCAATCAGACGAACGATTACACGGTCGATACGACAAGCTACGATTACTCCGCAATCCTGGATGAAGTCGGCAATCCGACAGACAAATATTGGCATTTCCGAGAAATTCTCGCGAAGAAATTTCCGGCGGAAAAATTCCCGGAAACGCCGGCGCCGATGCAGCTGCAAACGCTGCCGGAAATCCATGCCTGGCAAACCGCGCCGCTTGCGCAACTCGCGACCGCGCCGGTCACCGGCGACGCGCCGAAGACGATGGAAGAGCTCGGCGAAAGCTACGGCTTTATTTTGTATTCAACCGAAGTGAAAGGGCCGGTGCGCGGTATGCTTGATTTAGGGAAAACGCGCGATTACGCGATTATATCGCTCGACGGAAAACGCCTCGGCGCACTCGACCGGCGGCTGAATCAAAAGGCGTTAAACGTCGACATCCCCGCCGGTAAACACCGCCTGGAAATTCTCGTCGAAAACCTCGCACGCATTAATTTCGGACAGGGCATGATTGACGAATGCAAGGGGCTTGTCGTAACGCCGAAACTTGCCGGCAAAGAATTGCGCGATTGGAAAATGTATCCGGTTTCCGGAGACAACAGGCAACTCGCCAAATTGAAATTCTCGCCGGAGAAAACATCCTTCGGCGTCCCGCAACAAACCTTCCTGCGCGCAACATTCGATGTCGCCGACGCCGGCAAGGACACATATTTGGACATGCGCGCGTGGGGAAAAGGCGTCGTTTGGGTGAACGGGAAAAATCTCGGACGCTTCTGGAATATCGGCCCGCAGCAGGCACTTTATCTGCCGGCGTGTTGGTTGAAAAAAGGCGAAAACGAAATCGTCGTTTTTTCGCTCGATGCGGTCGAAAAACCGGTGACCGCCGGCATTGCCGGACAAATTTGGGAGACGCGCATCGACCCGTCGTTGCTGAATCGTAAGCCCGGTCAAAATCTGAAACTCGCTGCCGTCGACATCGTGAAAACCGGTAAATTTGCGCCCGGTGAAGCGTGGCAAACAATCAGCTTCGATAAATCGGCGAAGGGGCGTTATCTCTGTATCGAAGCGGTCAACGCGCTCGACGGAAAACAATTCGCGGCGATTGCAGAACTCGTTTTTGTCGATGCCGCCGGCAACGACATTCCTCGTGAAAAATGCGGAATTGTTTACGCCGACAGCGAAGAACTCGCGAAGGAAAACGGATCGGCGAAATTGGTATTGGACAATCAGCCGACGACTTGGTGGCACACGCAATGGAGCGGAAAAAATAATCCGGGATTCCCGCATCAAATCGTGATTGATTTGGGCGCGTCGCGCGAGGTTGCCGGATTTCGGTATCAGCCGCGTCAAGGCGAGGCCAACGGGCGAATCGGCGATTATCGCGTGTATCTGCGCGAGGCACCGTTTGCGGGGCTCTGACCGGAAACGGCGAAAATTAATTCGCGCCGACGTAATTAGATTTTAAATACAAACGCCGCCGTGTCGCAGAACGACGCTGCGGCGTTTTTCGTTTTTCTTTTCGTAAGAAATCGAGGATCGCCGGAACATAATCATGCGGAAACCCCCGTGTCCGAAAAAATGATTATGCAAAAAACAACCCTTGTTAAAAAGACGCTCGCCGCCGTTTGCCTCGCCGCCGGAACGCTTTTCGCGCCGGCGCAAGAAACGCCGGTGACGAAAATCGAAAACGGTTTCCGCGTCGTCGAAAACGCGAAGCCGGCGACTTACGACCGCATGATTTTCGGTCAGTTCATCGAGCATTTTCACCGGCAAATTTACGGCGGAATTTTCGAACCCGGCTCGCCGCTCGCCGATAAAAAAGGATTTCGCACCGATGTCGTTGAAGCCATGCGCGAGCTGAAAGTGCCGATTGTGCGCTGGCCCGGCGGCTGTTTCGTTTCCGCCTATCACTGGCTCGACGGCGTCGGGCCGAACCGCCAACCCTTTTACGACAAAGCCTGGCACGTCGAGGATCCGAGCACGTTCGGCACGGTTGAATTTGTCGAGTGGTGCCGGCTCATCGGGGCGGAGCCGTTTATCTGCACGAACGCCGGCACCGGCACGCCGGAGGAGATGAGCGATTGGGTGGAATACTGCAATTTGGAATTCGGAAAATACGGCCGGTTGCGAAAATCGCACGGCATCGAAAAACCGCTGAACGTGAAGTATTGGAGCGTCGGCAACGAGAATTGGGGCAGCTGGGAAATCGGCGCGAAAACCGTCGATGAGTGGGGACCGTTCGTGCGCGAATCCGCAAAAATGATGCGCAGCACCGGCACCGACGTAAAACTTTTTGCCGCCGCCACGCCGAACGAAGGCTGGACGCTTCCTTTGCTTTATGCCGCCGGCTGTTTTCTCGATTACGTTTCGATTCACGGCTACTGGGATATTCTGTTTCAGTATAACAATCCCTCGCCTTACATCGCTTGCATGATGCGCACCGAAGCGCCGGAGCGCGACATCAAGAGCACGGTGAAAATTCTTGAAAAAG
>JAVBUU010000141.1:0-11736 GCA_031555005.1 Opitutales bacterium
GTTCTTCGAGTTGGCCGAGCGTGTATTTTAGATAGCCGTCGGTGCCGGGGTAGTTGCGGTTGCGATCCCAGATTGAGTAGTAGAGCCCGAGGCCAATTTGATATTTTTTGCAGGCTTTGGCGAGTGCTGCGATGACGTCGACGCGGTTTTTGATTTTGGGATTTCCGACGTCGTAGTCGGTGTATTTCGAGTCCCAGAGGCAAAAACCGTCGTGGTGTTTGACGGTGATGAGAACGTAGCGCATGCCGGCGTCGCGCGCGGTTTTGGCCCAGTCGTCGATGCGCTCAGCAAGGTCTGCCGGGGGGTTATAAGTTTCCGCGGGGAAGGATCCGTCGGTCCATTCTTGGCCAGCGTAGGTGTTCATGCCGAAATGGCAAAACATGCCGTATTTTCGGTCGATTTGGGCTTGTTGCGCCGGTGAGGGTGTTGTCGCCGGTGCGGGTTCTCGCAGGGGTTCGGCGGCTGCGGCGAAGGTGCCGGTAAGCGCGAGGCAGGTTGCGAGTGCGATGTGTGCGATACGGGTTTTCACGGAATTCAATTTAGTTTTTTTGAGGAGGGCGTAAGCCGGGGTGCCGGCGCCGGGAAAAAAGACTCACGCGGAGGCACGGAGACGCGGAATAACACGAGAGTGTGGTTTTTTTGCTCCGGAGGTATTTTTGCGTGATTTCTTTTTATATTAGGGAGACGTCCAATAGAAATCCTTAAAAAAAATTGCCGCACTCCGGTGGTGCGGAAGGCGGCAATTTTTTTGAGCGCGTTCGGCGCGTCGGATTTTATTTCGCGTTTTTGCGGCGACGCACCGCGAGCGCGATGCCGGCCGCAGCGAGTCCGCCGATGAGCGCGTAAGTCGACGGTTCGGGGATGGAAGCGACACTCAGGCTGATTGTCGTGCCGGTTTGATTCAGCGTGTATTCCCAAAGACCGTCGTCCCAAGCGACGCCGAATTCGTGGCCGCCGACAGTATCGCCGAGACTGAAACCGCCGGAGCTTTCGAAGAGGTTATAGGAGCCTGCGCCGGTGATGTCGTCGGTCGTGAAATCCAGCAGCGCCAAATTCAATTCGCCGCCTTGATAATCAAAGAGCGCGCCGGTGCCGGCCGCTACGGTTACCCCGCCGGCAAGCGCATTTGTAACGACAAGCGTGCCTTCGTTAACGGTCGTCATGCCGGTGTAGGTGTTCGTGCCGGTGAGCGTCAAGGTGCCGGCGCCGTTTTTGGTCAAACCGCCGTCGGTTGCGGCGCTGCCGCCGTGGAGCAAATCCTGCGCGATTGTCGTGTCCAAGCCGTTTGTATTAATAATCGCGCCGCCTTCCAGCACTTTTGCCGAGTCAAAACCGGTCAAAAGCACGGAGCCGACGTCGGCGGTGCCCGAAAGTTTGATCGTGCCGCCGTTGAAGTTGATGTTGGCAGTTCCGTTGCCTTTTGCGATTTGCTTCACGAGCAACTCGCCGCCGTTGAGATTGATTGTGTTTACGGTATTGCTGCCGTGCCCCACTTTGATTTTTCCCTCCACAAAATCGACGGTGCCGCCGTTAACGGTAAGCGTATTTTTGGTTCCGTCCTTCACGCCCATAATTTGGCTTTCCTTCCAGCCGCCGAAGCTGACGGTTCCGCCGTCTACTTGCAAGGTTGCTGTCTCATCTGCCACGTTATTGCCGGTGTAGAGCGCCGCGGCTTTTACATAACCGCCGGCCACTTGCATCGTGCCGCTGTTAACGGAAAGTTCTCCGACGTCGATATTCGGACTTCCGCTCGTGCCGGTTCCGTCCACGAGGAATTTGCCGGCACCGTCGCCGCCCAACATGAATTTATTGGTGGTGATTTTTCCTGCTTCGGTCACGGCGAAAACATTGCCGGTGCCGTTGACATCGATGCTCTTGTCGTTACCGGCAAGTGAGCCGGTTACTTCCAGAATTCCGACATTCACTGTGGTTTTGCCGGTGTAAGTGTTGGCACCGGACAACGTCAGTGTGCCGTCTCCGATTTTGGTCAACCCGCCTTCGCCTTCCAATTTTTGAGAAATCGTTTTGCCGACAGTGGAGCCGTTGGTGTCAACAATCAACCCGTTGGTCAGAAGATTGGCTTGAGTCAGCCCGCTGAGGAGGTGATCCGTGTTTCCGGCGTCTTTGACCTTCAAGGTGCCGCCGTTGAAGTTGACGGTGGTTGATCCGCCGGATTTCACGATTTTGTTTGTGGTCAGTGTCCCGCCGGTGTTCAAATTCAGCGTATTTGTGGTGGTATTGTTGTTGTTACCGAATTGCAGCCATCCGGTAATCATTTCACCGGTGCCGGATATCGTTAACTCGTTCGTTGAGTTATTAACGCCGAATATGGCGTAACTGGCGTTAAATTCTCCGCCGCTGATCGTCACATTGCCGCCGGTGTTGCCGCCGTTGCCGCCGTTTGCTGTATAAAATTGATTTACCGTTACCTTCCCGCCGGTCTGCGTGTAGATCGAATTGATATTAAATTCGCTGCCGGCTAAATTGTGCGTTCCTCCGGTGACAGAAAGCGTCCCGGTGCCGTAAATATCCGTTCTTCCCGCCGTCACGTCCAATGAATTATCCAACGTGACCGTGCCGGAGCCGATTTTCGCCGTATTTCCGGCGCCGTTCGCCCATGCGCCTTCCGTCCAATTACTGCTGTTCCAAATGCCGATTGTATCTGTAATCCAATTATAATCTGTTGCTGATGCGATTGCCGCCGGCAAAGTGAGCGAAACGGCAGCGAGGAGTAATTTCGTTTTCATGGAGTTTTTGGGTTAGATAGAAACAAGGTTCGCCCTGCATGGTGGAGTGTCTCATGATGTTTAATAGTTAATTGGTGTGCTTAATCGGCTTTCTTTGTGCTGATTCGGCTCATGTTGATAAGCATTGTTGTTTTTTCGAAGGAACGTTTTAATTGAACGCCGAATAACCATGTCTGCCGGAAAACGAATACTGTTGGCCTTTCATTGGTATTTGGAGTCGCTCCATAAGGGGGCGTTGCGCGGGTGCATGGAGCGCGGGTTTGAAGCTGAAGTGCTCAATCGCGACACGCTTCCGGCGTTGCGCCAAGAGTCGTTCGCCGGCGTTGTTTCCATGCTGGCGATAGAAAAAACGCATCCGGTGACGGATTTCGTGCTCGGGCTGAAAACGCCGGTCGTGGAACTCTCGCGCGCGTTTCCGGAAAAAACCAATTGGGGGCGCGTGCCGGAAGATTGCGAAATAATCGCGCGGAGCGCCGCCGGATTTCTAAAACAACGCCCGGTAAAGTCGTTTGTTTTTGTCGCGCATTATCCGTGGTGGAATCACGACCGGCGCGTGAAATTTTTTCTGGGAGAACTTGCCGGCGATGTGCGACCGGCAAAGGTCATTTTTTTGAGCGAACTCGGCGGCGCGGAAAATGCCGTCGAACCGTTGGCGAAGATCCTGGCAACGCTGCCGGCACCTGTCGGCATCTTCGGCTCGGTGGACGAGACGGCGCGTATCGCGGCGGAAGCTGCCGCACATGCCGGGCTGAAAATTCCGCGCGATGCCGTGATACTGGGCTTCGGAAATCGCGAACTCGTAAGCAAATGGGCGCCGTTGCCGATCAGCAGCATGACCATTGATTACGAGCAATGGGGCTTTGCGGCGGCAACGCTGCTGTGCGACATGCTCGCCGGTAAAGAGCCGCCCGGCACGGTGAAAAAGTTTGCGCCCGGCGGCATCGTCGAACGCCGGAGCACCGGGCTCGACCCCGCCGGCGAAGCGCTTTGCGAACGCGCCACGGCACACATTCGAGCGGATTTTTCCAAGCCGCTTTCGGTACCGGCGCTGGCGAAAAAACTCGGCGTCTCGAAAGCGACGCTCGAACGCGCCTTTGACCGGGAATACGGCTGCGGCGTCGCGAAGAAAGCGTTGCGATTGCGAATTGACCACGCCGGCGAACTTTTGCGGCGGGGCACGAAAACGGAGGCGGTCGCGGCGGCGTGCGGCTTTCGCTCGTATCGCGCAGTCATCTCGGCCTTCCGGCGCGTACACAACACAACGCCGGGGAATTTTCTGAAAACGAAGAAGTAAGCCGTTGCCGTCGCCTCAAACGGCATTGACGTCGCGGGAAGACTCGGTCAGCATTGCCGGCGAATAGAGTTGAAAGCGCTCGGCTTTTTCGCGCGGCCTTCTGCGGAAAAGCATTCCTTCCTTCTGTTTCTTCCGTTGCGGGATGTTGTGGCGTATTTCAATCAAAACACCCTAATCCATTTATGAATACGTTAAAAAGAATTGCATTACTTGTCGTTGCGTTGGTTTTGTTTTTGCGGGTTGACGCGCAGACTGTCACACGGGACGTTGTCGAAAAAACAACGGTTGTCACCGAGGTTTCAAAACAAGAGAAAGTCCCGGTCGCCTTGAAGAAAGTCGCAATTTTTGTGCGCAATGATTCCGGAAAGGATGTCTTAACGAATAAGGTGAAATTTTTGGAAAGCACGCTTGCGGCGCGACTGAACAATATGGGATTCGGCGTCATCAGCCACGATTTGGCGGTTCGAAATCTCAATACCTATTTGGGCGATCCGAACGCCGCGAACAGATCGCTGGCCGAAAAAGTTAAAACCGCAATCAGCAAAGAAGGAGCCGACGCAAAACTCTTTGCAAGCGCGTCAGGACTTCGCATGGCCGAGCTCATCGGAGCCGATTACATAATGACGGTTTCCTACGCGAGCCTCGGCACGGAGAAGAAGAGTTTTTCCGGTTACGGCATTCAAACGGAGAACCTTCTCTACAACTTGCGCAGTAATTACAGTTTGGCAGAAGGCGGGTTGGGAACCGGCACCGCCGGCGGCGTGATTAAATCGTCGAAGTCTGTTCGACAGACCGAAAACATGATAACCGAATCCGACGACGTCTTGAACGAATTGATCGAAGATACCGCCGGGCAAATGGCGAATCTCCTCAAAACACAAAAAAACGCAGGACAGATCATTGATAAAGAAAATGCCTCCGGCGAGATTACGCTTCGGTTTGTTATCGAAGCGATGTCGTTCCCGGAACTTATTAAAAAAGACGGCGAATACATTGTGGGAACAAACGCGATTCCCGCGACGATCCCCTACGTGAATGCCGAAATTGACGGCGTCACGCAAACGATGGGTTCAACCGTTTCGCTCTCAAAAGGGATTCACAATTTAAAGATAAATCAGACGGACATTGTCCCGATTGAGCGAAACATCTTTGTGACGGGCGCCCCCGGCCAAACCATCAGCTTCACCTTGTCGCTGACCGAAAATGCCCGTGAACGTTGGAAAAAAGACATGGCGTTTATTCAGGAAATGAAACGTCGCGAAAAATTAACCGATGCCGAAGTCAAAAAACTCGAAGGCATCGCGGAAATGTATCGCAATTCCGGCTACAAGATCGATTTCAAAGCGGACGCCAAAGAGCTTCCTAAAATCGAAAATCAACAAAGCATCTTCGGCCAATAACCTTTAATCACCGGAAATAAATTTATGAAAAAAACCCTCCTGACACTTTGCTTTCTGGTTTCGCTCGGATTCGGCAACACCGCACTTTCGCAAGAAGTTTCTGCCGGAGAAAAAGTGACGCTCGGAATCACTAAAATCACCGCCAACGCAACCCTCAATCAAAAGCTCGGGAAGGAGGGGAAGAAAGATACGCTTTCGCGCGTTTTGGAATCGATGGACAGCAATCTCACCTCCGCGATTCAGAGCACGCGTAAATTTGAACTCGTTTCCCGGAGCGATCTGGATGCCGTTTCAAAAGAAATCGCATTTGCGGAATCCGGTAATGTCGCAACGGATAAAAACGCGGCAAAATCCGGAATGCTCAAGGGGGCGAAATTTATTCTCGTTGTGAGTGTTGACGACTTTCAGGATTATATCGAAAAGGCGACATTCGCTTCATTGGGAAAAACCGTTGAAAAGCGCATACTCCGCCTCGGAGCCGTCGCGAAAATTATCAACAGTTCCACAGGATCAATCGTCGAAACGACAAACTTCACGCTCAACAACGCCGACGTTTCAGACAAGTCGTCGGGGATCAGCGCGGACGGAAATCTGAACGACTCGCTTGTCGGCGAAATGACGCGTCTCATGGCAAACAAAATTGCGGTGCGCGTCGCGGATGTCATCTTCCCGGCCAAAATCATCGCCAAAACAGGGAAAATCGCGACCTTGAATCGCGGCGACGGGACGGGCATAAAAGCCGGGGATGTTTTCGAGGTTTTTGCGCTCGGCGAAGCGCTGATTGACCCCGATACGGGAGAAAATTTAGGTTCGGAAGAAATTCGCATCGGAAAACTCAAAATCACCCGCGTCACCCCCAAAGCATCCCAAGCCGAGATTCTTGAAGACAACGGCGTGGCCAAAGGGCAAATTCTTCGCCCGGTCGCGCAATAGACGCATCTTTTTAAAATTCGACTGCCAAATTTATGAAAAATATTCGTTTATTGCCGGTGCTCTTAATTGTCGCACTCCTGTCCGGCTGCGCAACGCACACTGACGAAACCAAGCAAATGCGCGAACATTGGGCGGGCGGACGCAACAATGAAGCCCACGCCGAGATTTCAGAAACCGTGAAAGACAAAACGGGCACAGGGGACGAGCTTGTTTGGAAATTGGAACTGGGTGCCGTTGCCCGCAGTTGCGGCAACTTCGACGTCAGCAACAAAGCCTTCTCGAGCGCACACGCTCTGATTGAAAAATTTGAGAACGAGTCCGATGTAAAACTTACCCAAGAGGCAAAGGCACTCTTAACAAACCAAAGCTACATTCCCTACAAAGGCTATAATTACGATAAAATCATGCTCAGCGTCTACCAGTCCCTCAATTGCATGGAGACGAAGGAGTTTGAAGACGCCGCCGTTCAGTTGAAGAAGCTGGAAAACTATCAGCGAAACGCGGAATTAATTAACAAAAAACGAATTGAACGCGAAGAAGCTGCATTGGAGAAAGCAAAGGCCGACGACGCAAATGCCAATTACGACGCAAGCCAAACCCTGAATAATCCCGCCGTCAGTTCAAAACTCGCGGAAGTTTACGGAGAGGATTACAAGGCAAACACCTCTGCCATGCAAGCCAAGGCGATTTACGTGAACCCCTTTGCCTATTGGATCAGCGGCATCTTCTTTATGAATAAAGCGGAGGACGCTTCGGATAAAAACCGGGCTTCCGACTTTTTCCGCCTCGCCGGAGAGATGCTTGAGAATAAAAACAGTGTTATCGTTTCCGATTTGAAAACGGCGGAAGATTATGCCAACGGCAAGATCGCCGTGTTGCCCAACCGCACTTACGTCATTTACGAAACGGGTCTTGCACCCGTTCGTAAACAATTCCGGATCGATTTGCCGCTGTATGTCATCAAAGGCAATATTCCGCACGTCGCCGTGAATTTCCCCTACTTGCACAATGAAAATTCGTTTGCCCCCGATATCACAGTGCAAGCCGGTTCCGTTACCGCTCGCACCGAAATCGCGGCGGACATGGATGCCGTCATCAAGAAAGAATTTAATAACGAACTCCCGGCGATAATTACGAAAACAATCGTTTCTTCGGCAATGAAAGCCGGCGCGCAATACGCGGCCGCACGTGCTGCGGGAGACGGCTGGGGTTCGCTCGCGGTAAACATCTCAGGCTCGATCTACCAAGCCATGATGAATGACGCCGACCTCCGGACATGGACAACGCTTCCCAAACAAATTAAAATCGCCAAGGTCGGGACGCCGATCAACGGCATCGTTTCCGTGGACGGGCAAGCGGTAAAAGTAAATCCGCGAGGAACCAATATCATCTGGGCAAAGAGAACGGGTGCCGGAAGCGCGCTCCTGATTCGCACCTTTGATTTTGCGGACAAAAAGACCCCGAAACCGGCAACTCCGGCAAATGCCGAACCGGCACCCGTTCCGGCAACGACTGTTGTTGCGAAATAACTCCGGACCGGCGAAATGACGTTTTCAGCAAAAACAATCCCATGAAAAAACAACAAATTGCGCTACTCTGTCTCGCCGGATGCCTTCTTGCCGGATGTTCGAGCGTCAACACGGTCGAACGCGCCAATCCCGTTGCGAGTAAAAAAATGGTGAACGACAAACGCGTGATCACCGACGGCGGACTTGATGATTATGCCTACATCGCAGGAGTAAACGAAAGCTGCGTCGGCGATCTTCTTAAAGTCCAAGTCACCGTCACAAACTCCACGACGGGCTATCGTGCGATAAATTACAAATTCACCTGGTTCGACGAAAACGGCATCGAGGTGAATACGACTTCGACGCCGTGGATGACCACGACAATTGAAGGCGGCGAAACAAAAAATCTCGTTTCAACCGCACCTTCACCCAAGGCAAAAGATTTCACCCTTAAACTCCTTCCAAACGTAAGATAATCATGAAAAAAACATTCATCCCCGTCGCATGCGCCGCAATGTCGGCACTCTTGCTGAGCGCCTGCTCAAGCGGAAACGCTTCCTATGTCGAGTCCGGCGGCGCAAGATCCGTCGTTACTACAAACAAAATCAACATCGCTGATTGGAATAATGCCGCAAGCGCGCTTGTTAACGACATCATCTCATCCGGCATTCTGGATAAATATCCGCAACCCGTAAAAATTTCAGTCAGCCGGATTATCAATCGCACAAGTCAGGCAATCGAAACCGATTTGCTCACCTCGCAAATCTGCATCGCCCTGAATAACACCGGCAAAATCCTTGCGAAGACGGAAGATCAAAAAGCCCGGGACATCGCGCAATACGAAGAGATGATGTCCGGCAAAACCGTTGCCGTCGAAAAGATGACGATAAGCGGCAAAATTATCGAAGACCGCGACAGCAACAGCGACGTAAAAGAAGTTACTTACGTCTTTATGCTTAATCTTAATGCTGACGGCGCCGCGGTTTGGCAGGGCCAAAAGCAGATCTCGAAACAGTCCTCGAAAAGCTCATTCGGGTTTTAACCAACGCAACAACCAAAGCTCCGGCGCGCAACCGCCGGGGCTTTAAAAAGAAATGACCGTCATGAAAAAACGTTTTTGGATTCTCGCGCTCATGCCGGCGCTCGCGCTCGCCGGTTGCAAATCGGCCGGCTACGACGGAGACACGGCGGTTGACATCATAACGCCGAGTGCCGCCGCAAAAACGACAGTTCGCACATGGGATGCCGGCGGAACGCCGCAGGAGCAAACCGTGAAAAACGACCCGGCATTTGTCACCGGCGCAAAAGCAAAAGATTCGAGCCGGTAAACGGGGCCCCGGCGCGCTTCGCTTGCGCTGCCGGGCGCGGCGTGGGAAGGTTTTTTCATCGAGCAACTGCGCTTGGCGAAAGGAAGGTGCGATTTGTATTTTTACCGAACGCATAACGGCGCGGAAGCCGATGTTGTTTTGGTAAAAGGCACAAAACCGGCAGCGTGCATTGAAATAAAGCTTTCGACCTCGCCGCAAGTAACGCGCGGGCTGTACGAAGTTATCTCCGCCCTGAAAACAAAAAATAATTACGTTATAATGCCGGCCGGCAACGCGTTTCCGATGCAAAACGGATTAATGGCGTATGGATTAACGGAATTTATCGAGAAGATAATGCCGGTAATCACAAAATAATTATCCATGAAAATCAAAAGTCTGACTTTTGATTTTCATGGATAAAACTTCACTGACAAAAATAAAAAAAGAATTGCACCAACATTGCGCAGGTGAATAAAAATTCACCATGACAAACGGGCTATCAGATACCGGCGAGCATCAATCGCCTTTTCAATCCGCCAAGCATATCGACGAACACGGTCGCGAATTTTGGCATGCGCGCGATCTTGCTCTGATTTTAGGGTATTCGGAGTTTCGCCACTTTTTGCCCGTTATTGAAAAAGCAAAGACAGCTTGCGAACTCAGTGGCCATCAAGCATCTGATCATATCGAGGAATTCCTCGATATGATCCCGGTCGGGAAAGGTGCCAATCGCCCGGCGCAAAATTTTCGGCTTTCTCGTTACGCCTGCTACCTGATCATTCAAAACAGTGACCCGTCAAAGCCGGTGGTGGCGCACGGGCAAACTTATTTCGCCGTGCAAACACGCCGGCAAGAACTCGCCGACGACCAAAGATTCGCTCAACTTACGGAAAACGAAAAACGCCTCGCGCTCCGGCGCGAACTCGCCACGCACAATTCCGCGCTCGCCGATGCCGCACGCGGTGCCGGCGTGGAAGGCGATCTTGATTACGCAATTTTCCAAAATCACGGCTACATGGGTCTCTACGGCGGGCTCGACGCAAAGTCCATTCACGCGCGAAAGCGGCTCAAAAAAAGTCACAAGATTCTTGACCACATGGGCAGTACGGAACTGGCCGCAAATCTGTTTCGTGCCACGCAAACCGAAGAAAAACTACGGCGCGAACAGGTTTCCGGCAAACATGTTGCCAATCGCACGCATTTCGAAGTCGGCGCAAAGGTTCGCAAAACAATAGAAGAACTTGGCGGTACGATGCCGGAGAATTTGCCGACGCCCGAGAAAAGCATTCAAAAAATCGAATCGGAGCGCCGAAAAGCATTTGCTCCGCCGAAAACCGTCAAAAAAACCGACGTTTGAAATAATGCCGCATGCCCGGCGTTTCTTTATTTTGTATCCTATTTTTGAATATGTTGCCGGACGGCTTCGATAAATGCCGGCACGTCGCGAGGCGAGACGACGACGTTGTCGTCGGGGTCGCCGGCGAGTTTCAACAAAACAGCATTTTTGCAATTCGTCGCCCCGGAATAAAATCCGAATTGCCGATTATGATAAAACCCGACGGTTCCGAAAACATTGATGCCGATGCGACGCCTTTTGTGCCGGACGGCTTCGTCAAAAACATGCGGTGCCGGTTCAACGCGGATTACGCTCTCAAGCGGCACCGGCCATTCCCCGCCGTTAAAAACGATAATCAAATTTTCGTCCGTCAGTCGCATCGTTTTTATTTTGCGCTGCCGGCAGCTCCAAACGAATCCGATCACGCATGCTGCCCAAATCGAAAAAAGCGCGGTTTGCGTCCAATTACCGGCGGATAAATTTTCCGTTATTGTTTTATAAAGCCCGACCGAAAACAGCAGCGGCAGCAAATAGATTGTTCCCCAAGCAAGCCGCGAACGCAGGCTCATCGATGCCGGCGGAAATTCGGTGCCGGCGGGGTTGGGCGGCGAGGACGTTTTCATGGGGCGGTTGAGGTTCGGAGTTGAAATAAAAAAAACGCAACCGGAACGGTTGCGCTACCTTATTCTCATTCCTTCAAAATTTCGCGCGGGCTGCTGCCGTTTTCGGGGCCGATGTAGCCGCGTTCGCAAAGCGTGTCCATGATGCGCGCGGCGCGGTTGTAGCCGATGCTTAACCGGCGTTGAAGCATACTCGTCGAGGCGCGTTTTGTGGTGCGAATTATTTCCCAGGATTTCGCAATCATCGGGTCTTCGTTCGGGTCGCCGGTGCCTTCGGTCGGGGCGTTGTCGTCGCCGCCTTCGAGTGCGGCGCGTTCGATTTCTTCCTGAACAAAATCGTCGAATTCCGGTTCGCCGTTCTTTTCGGAAATGTCGTTTACGAGGTCGTTGATTTCTTCTTCGGAGACGAATGCGCCTTGGGCGCGGACGAGGTGCGCGCTGCCGGGCGGAATGAACAACATGTCGCCGCGGCCGATGAGCGCTTCGGCGCCTTTTTGGTCGAGGATGGTGCGCGAGTCGATGAGCGAGGTGACTTTGAACGCGATGCGGCAGGGCAAGTTGGCTTTGATGATGCCGGTGATGACGTTCACG
>JAVBUU010000156.1:0-4109 GCA_031555005.1 Opitutales bacterium
GCTTTACGAAAAAGAGCGGCTCACCGGTTTGCGACCGGGCGCGTATGTGATTTCAAAAATAATTTTCGCGACAATTCTCGCCGCATTTCAAGGCGTGTGGATGGCGGGTTTCGTGAAAACGGTTTGCGCCTTCCCCGGCCCGTGGGACTTGCAATTAGGCGCGATGGCGGCGGTGTGCATTTCGATGAGCATCGTGTGCCTCGGGTTTTCGGCGGTCATGCAGTCGGCGGAAAAAGCGTCGCTGCTGTCGATTTATTTGGTCGGATTTCAGATTCCGCTTTCCGGCGTCGTGCTGGCGTTGCCGGACGCGCTCGTGTGGATCTGCCGACCTTTTATCAACGCGTATTGGGGTTGGTCCGGCTTTTTAAAATCCATGCAAACCGAGCGCCTTTACGATGCCTACATGGAAGGTGCCGGCAAAGTGACCGCCATGGACACGCAAACATGCGTCGTCGTTTTGCTGATGCAGGCGCTTGTCGGCGCGATGTTGATTATCGCCGGCTGCTACCGGCGGCGTCCGATTTGACCGCGCGCCGGTTTACCGAATTCTCCGGAAACAACAGTTGACAACGGTCGCCCGGTTCGTTGCCTGACCGCCTCACTTTGCACGGAGAGGTGGCTGAGTGGCCGAAAGCACTGGTTTGCTAAACCGGCATACGGGGGATAACTCCGTATCGAGGGTTCGAATCCCTTCCTCTCCGCCATTTTCAACCCGCATAACCATGCGGGTTGTTTTGTTTTAAAGAAACATCCGAAGGATGTGCTACGATCTTGAAAAAACCGTTTTTCGATTCCGCGTGCTGTGTTCTTGCAAAACAATCGCCTCCCGGCATCGTCGCCGTCCATGTCGGAAAAACTGTCTCCCGAACAAAAAAATCTAATTGCCGCCAAGGTTAACGAAGGCGCCACGCTTTCGGATATTCAGAAATTTATAAAAAATGAGTTGGGCGTTTCCATGACTTACATGGACGTGCGTTTTCTGGTCGATGATCTGGACCTCACGTTACAGGACAAAACGCCGGTCGCACCGGTCGCGGAAACTCCGTCGGAATCAGCCTCGCCCGGCGAATCGCCGGCGGAGACACCCGCGCCGCAACCCGGTGCCGGTAAAGTGAGCATCAGCGTCGATCCCGTGCAAAAGCCCGGCGTCGCGCTCGGCGGCAGCGTCACCTTTTCCGACGGTAAAACGGGGCAATGGCAACTCGACGGCTACGGACAACTCGGCTTCGTCCCGCCGGAGCCCGGCTACAAGCCGTCGCCGGAAGACGTGCGGGATTTTCAAGCGGCCTTGCAAGGCGAATTGCAACGCGCCGGTTACGCATAAAAAATCGGGAAAAACAAATCGGGATTTGCGATAAAAAGACTCACGCGGGGACGCGAAAACGCGGAGTAAAACAAGAGCACGCCCTTGCTTTAAATTATAGCGTTTTCAAATAACATTGAGAGATTCTCAAAACGATCCGATTTTTAGCAGGAGGACGCGGAGGTCGCAGCGGAAGTTCCTCCACGCTCTCCGCGACCTCCCGGTCATTTTTTAATATCCACAAGCCGCGCAATGTCTTTGTGAAACGCTATATCTCAAATGTCGCGCTGACGAACGGCGCTTAAACCGGCAACCTCCGCGCCTCCGAGCGATTCTCTTTTTAAATTCCGAAGCTCCGGATTTTTGACCCTCTTACCGGCGGCGCAAATTCACGCGGACGCTCAAATTGCCGGAAACTTTCACGGTGCCTGCTTCAAGCTTTTTCTCCGCATCCGGCTCCGGCGAAATTTTCCCGAACAGCCGCAAAAACTCCGCAGGCAATTCCGCTTTTGCCGAGAATTTCACCTCGGCGCCGTTCAGCGAAAACGCAAACTCGATTGCCGCAGAATGCAAAAACATACGCTTCGTTCCGAGCGTTTGCCGGACGCGTTTGTTGAACGCGAAATCCCCGTATGTTTGGTCGCCGGCAATCGGGACGTGATGCGAAGCGCATTGCACGCGCAGTTGGTGCGTGCGCCCGGTTTTCGGCATCAGTTTCAACAACGACGCGCCGAGATTTTCGGTATCGCCGGTGATGCGCTTGAACGCGCTCACCGCAGGTGCGCCGCATTTGCCGGAAACCGTCGAGCGCACGGTGCCTCGCTCGCGAGTCGTCGAAAGAAAATCGCGCCAGACGCCGGAATCCGGAGCGCCGCGCGCGCCTTTCACCGCGGCGAAATAAGTTTTCGAAACCTCTTTTTCCCGGAAAAGTTTTCTTACCGCGTCGGCAACCGCCTCGTTCGTCGCGAGCAAAATCAGCCCGCTCGTCGGCGAATCAATCCGGTTCAAAAGAAAAACGCGCGCCGGCAATTCACCGTTTTTCCAAAAATAAAATTCCCCCTCGGCATCATATGCCGCGCGCAACAATGCCGCCTCGCCGGAATCGCCGGCATTCGGATGCGCAGACAGTCCCGCCGGTTTGTCCAACGCGACAAGGCCCGCTTCGTGAACGCGCACGACGCGAACGCCGTCGCCGAGCGGCAATGCGGACGCAATTTCGGAAATTTTGTTCATCGATAATAAAAGGTAAACCGTCCGCGTTCTTCTTCGCCGATGGCGGCGACCATGTCCTCGCGCCACGGGTCAAACGGCGAGCGCGATTCGATGGCGTCGAGGCACGCATAGGTGCCGGATGCGCTTGCCGACGTGGACACGACAACCGCATCGCACACGACGCCGTCGCGCCGTAATGTAAATTCGATTACGACCTTGGAATTGTAATCTTCGCGAATGCGCGAACGCTCCACCGTAATCCACCATTGCGCCTGAATCGTCTCGATCATGCGCTGTGTGTAATCGCCGAACTCGCTGTATTTCGCGCTGACGGCAAGCACTCCGGCCTCGTTCGTGCCCACGGCTTTTTTCATCGTAATGCCGGTGGTGCCGGTGCGCACGGCCTGCGGGCGCGGCTTGGGATTCGGGACGCCGTCCGGCACGCCGCGTTTGCCGGTTTTCGAATCGTCCGCGCGAGTTTCGGCAATGCGAATTTCGGGTTTTCCGTCGCCGGATTTTTCGGCGGACTGCCCTTTTTTCTCGGGCGAATCACCCTGCCCCTCTCCGTCTTTTTTATCGGAAAACTTCTCGCCGTGCGGCGACAACGGCACGCCGTCCGCTTTCGCGATTTTGCCGGCACCGGCGGATTCCCCCTCCGCCGCCGGTTGTTTCTTTCCCGGCAACAGCGCTCCCGAATCGGAAATCGCGTCCGGCGTGCCGAGCGGCCGGTGCGCCTCGGGGCGCATAAATGCCGGCACCAACTCACGCGGAATGTTGTTGGCGACGCGAATGGCATTCGCCTCTTCGCCGTCGTTTTTCGGCAAGTCCGACGGCTGCGCGTCCGGCACGGGCTGCGCAGCGCGCTGCGAGCCGGCGCCTTCGTTTATCGTCGGATCCGGTTCGCGCGCCGGCGCGACGGGGTTTACCTCGACAAATCGCGGCTTCGGCTTGCGCAGCTCCGGCGGCAAAAGTTCCTCCGGGATTTCGTCGGGCGGAATTTCCTCGCGGTTTTCGACCACCACTTTCGCAATTTCCGCCGCCGGAGCCGGTTCACCGAAACGCGCCGGCATCGCAACCAAAAGCAAAAGATGAAAAACGACGGCAAGCGCCAACGCGCGAAGCCCGGCTTTCAGCCCATCCCGCCTTCCCGACCACGCCGGAAAAACAAACGGTCTCACGCCGCCGGTCGGCACGGGAGCGGCGCGTCGTCGTGTTTTTCGTTGTCGAATCTCCGGCATCGCGGACTCCGGAACATGTTCCCGGCGACGAACACTGCAACCCGGAACGAATCCCGGAATATCCAAACTTCCGGATTGTCTCGCCGTCGCAACAAATCCACAAAGGAACGCTTCTTTCCATGAAGCGCCTTTTTGTTGAGAAAAAACCCGGTTTCCGCACCGAAGCCGAAAGCGTCCTCCGCGACATCCAAGAATCGTTGCACATCGCCGGTCTCGCCGGGTTGCGCATCCTCCGGCGCTACGACATCGAAGGCCTTTCCGACGCCGCTCTCGCCCAAGCGCGCAACACGATTTTTTCGGAACCGCCGGTCGACGACATCATCGACGACGCGCTGCCGATCGCCGGCGACGAAACC
>JAVBUU010000052.1:0-3156 GCA_031555005.1 Opitutales bacterium
ATGGAAGGCGCGACCGGCGCGACGAAGATAAAAAATATTTTGGACTCGTTGCGCGCGAATCCGCCGGCGGAAATCGACGGCGCAAAAGTGACGTCGGCGCGCGATTTCGGCGCGCAGGAAATCCGCGACGAAGACGGCGATTCGGTGCCGAAGGAAAATTTCTATTTCTACGAATTGGCGGACGGACGGCGTTTCGCCGTGCGCGGCTCCGGCACGGAGCCGAAGATAAAATTTTATTTGTTCGCGAGCGCGAAGGCGGCGAACGCCGGCGAACTTTCCGGCGCGAAAGAACGCGCGTTGGCGTCATTGGCGAGTTTGCGAAAAGCGCTCGAAGCGGACGCGCACCGGCGCGCCGGGTAGGGCGCGTCGCTTGCGAGCCGGCAAGCGAAGCGGGCAAAGAGCAAAAAAATCAGCCGCAAAGAACGCAAGGAACACAAGAGGTTTTCCGGAAAAACCGCTTGTTTTTCGGGTGCGTTTTTCTCGGTAAATCCGGCGGCTAAAAATCTGCGATTTCGTTGCCGTCCTGCCGGAGCAGTTGCATGAGCTTTTCGTTGATGAAAAGTTTTTCGCGGCCGATTTTTATTTCGCTTAAAACGCCGAGCGCCGCGAGTTCGCCCAGATAGTGTGATGCGGAATCGCGTTTCCCGACGCCTTTTTCGATGAGCGTGTTTATCCGGCAATACGGTTGTTCAAACAACGCTTCCACGAGTTCGTGGCTGTAAATTTTCGGTTTTTTTGTGCGCACGAAATCTTTTGTTTTTTCGTGGAGCGCTCGAATTGCCGCGATTTTTTCCGTCGTCCAACGCGATGTTTCTTCGACGGCTTTGAGCATGTAAATAATCCACGATTCCCACTCGCCGGTTTGCGTGACGTTCAGCAGCAATCGGTAGTAGTCGGATTTGTGCGCGATGAGATAGCGGCTCAGATACAAGACCGGCAGGTTGAGCAGATCGTTTTGAATGAGAAAAAGGATATTGAGCACGCGACCGGTGCGGCCGTTGCCGTCGGTGAACGGGTGTATCGCTTCGAATTGATAGTGCCCGACCGCCATGCGAATGAGCGGATCGATGTCGTCGCGTTCGTGCAAAAAGTGCGCCCAGTTGTTAAGCAGTTTTTCCAATGCCGGCGCACCTTCCGGCGGCGTGTAAACGACGCGTCCGGAGGAATCGTTTGCCAAGGCGGTGCCGGGCGAATGCCGGAGATTCATTTCGACGCCTTTAAGTTTGCCGCAAACCGTGATTGCCGTCGCCGGCGACAGCGGGCGCGCGGCGATTTCGCGGCAACCGCACGATAGCGCGGCACGATAGCGCAGTGCTTCCTTTGTCGCGGGATCGGTTTCTTGTGAAATGTCGCCGGCGAACCGGAAAAGTTTATCTGTCGTTGTGACGATGTTTTCGATTTCCGAGCTGCCTTGGGCTTCCAGATAAGGAATCGTGTTGATTAACATCGTCTGATTCGGAATCAACTCGGCGGCTTTTTTTAATTCCGCTAAAGCTGCGCGTGCCGTGATGCATTGTTTCAAAATCGCTTTTGTTTCAATGTCGTTCGCCGGCGGCAAGTTCGGTAAGGCGTTGTAAGGGATTTCAGGATTCCAAGTGAGAGAATTTGTCATTTTTATAGTTTTAGATTGGAGCCGGCATTGTGCCGATTTCGAACGTATGTCAAACGGACATGCCGAAAAAATCTGATTTTTTCGGCATATTGGGGTGTTGTGCGGAATCCGTCGGCATATTCTCCAAAGATGCGTGTAAAATTCGATTTTTTCAGCATGTTTCCTTGTTTATTTTAAATGAAAAAGTTGCGACTGAAGTTTAGCCGGGAAAATTTGTAACACGTTAGTAACTTCAGTTGGTAAAATAAAAAACAGACGTGCCGCCGGGTTGCTGTTGCCGGAAAATCCGATTACCGGGAAAAATTTTCCCGGCCGGATCTTTTTTGAGACGTGCTCGCAATTTTCATTAAAATTTCTACGGCTCCAACGGGTTTTCCTTATAAGCCGGCGGCGGCGGCTTTTTCAGGGCCGCTCTCGGTTTTTTGCTTCGCAAACGTTAAACGAACCGCTTTCCTCCGCGCTCTCCAATTTATTCCAATAACACAAACACCCACACCGCACGCATATGTCCGACAAGTGTTGTCACTGCTCCTGCCGAATCTCGTCATTGGCAAAAAAATATCTCATGGCGATTACCGGCCTTGTTCTCGCGGGTTTCGCCGCGTTTCACATGATCGGGAATTTGCAGATGTTCTCTGCGCCCGAACACATTAACGCTTATGCGCATTTCTTGCAGCATCTTCCGCCGGTGACGCTTTGGGGCTTCCGCGGATTTATGCTGCTTTGCGTGGTTGTCCACCTTTGGACGGGCATTTCGCTCGCCGTTGAAAATCGCGTTGCGCGCCCCGAAAAATACGAGGTGAAATCCGCGCGCGCGGCGACGCTTGCCGCCAAGACGATGCCGGCGACCGGCGTTATCTTACTCGTTTTTATCGGGCTCCATATCGTTCACTACACGGTGAAAGTCGCGTTTCTGAGCTACGACAGCTACAAGTTCGCGTTGCCGGCGGACATGAACGAAAAAATCTTTGGGCTGCTTTATAACCCGATCGCGGCCGGCACGCCGTCGCACGACGTTTACAACATGGTTGTGGACGGTTTCAGCGTCACGTGGGTTTCCGTTTTCTACATCGTGGCGATGATTTGTTTGTTCACGCACTTGAGCCACGGCTGCCACAGCTTTTTCCAGTCGATCGGCGTGCGTAACGAAAAATGGCGCGGCATGCTCGCCGGCTTGGCAAAACTTTACGCGTTCGTCGTGTTGGTCGGCTTTATCGCCGTGCCGGCATGCGTGCTCGGCGGCGTTATCAAAAACAAACCGACCGCCTCTCCGCGCGGCCAAGAAGTCCCGGCCGCGGTTTGCGCCGGCAACACCTGCGCAGCGCCGGCAACGACACCGGCGGCGAAATAATTCCTTCGTTTTTTTAACACCGGGAAAAATAAAACACCATGAATCTCGACGCAAAAATTCCTTCCGGCCCGCTCGCTCAAAAGTGGAGCAACCACAAGGCGCACCTGAAACTCGTTAACCCCGCCAACCGCCGGAAATACCACGTCATCGTCGTCGGTTCCGGTCTCGCCGGCGGCGCGGCTGCGGCCTCGCT
>JAVBUU010000064.1:0-30802 GCA_031555005.1 Opitutales bacterium
CATGAAAATGCTGATCATGCAAACGAAGACCAAGGCCACGACGCCGCCGAAAACCAGTCCGACAACGAGACGAATCATTTTTTGAATCGCTTTGTCCAAGCCCTTCAAGTGCCGTTTTGCCAAAGTTTGAAAGGTGTCCGCCAAGCTGCCGGTGTTTTCGCCGACAGACAAAATATCCAAATCGCTCGGTTCTAAGATCGCGTGCCGCTTGAACGCCGAGGCAAAAGCCGCACCGTCGTTTATCATCAGCCGCGCGGCGGTTAAGCGACCGCGCAGCACGCGATTGGCCACCGGGCGTTCGGAGAGTTTCAGCGCCTCAGTCGTGTTCACGCCGCTGCTCAACATCGTCGCGAGCAAATCGGTTACGTTGACGGTTTCCATGTGAACAATCACCGGCCCGATAAGCGGCGCCTTCAATAACCAGCCGTCCGTTTTTTCGCGGCCGATTTCGTTTTTCCGCCAACGTGAAAGCGCGATGTAAGCGATGCCGAGGGCGAGCGCGACGAAAGGGCCGCCTTTTATCAGAAAATCCGAAAACAAAATCATGCCTTTTACGACCCACGGAAATTCGCCGCCCATGTTTTCGATCAACCCCTGCATCATCGGCACGAGAAAAAACACGAACAGCGCAAGCACGCCGAACGCGACGGAGCAAACGAACAAAGGATACGAAATGCTCGAAATTATTTTGGCGCGCAGGTCTTCGCGCACTTGAAACGAGGATAAAATCTTGTGCAGCACCGGCACAAGGTTGCCGGTGTTTTCGCCGGCTTCGACGAGGTAAATCGTCGAATTGTCGAACACTGCCGGGAAGCGGCTCATGGCACCGGCAATCGTCGAGCCTTCGCCGATGTCTCGCCAAAGGCTTTGGCAAAGGAAGCGCAGCGCCGGATCGCTCACGCGCTGCGAGAGGAGCTTTATGGCGTCGCCGGGCGCGAGGCCGCTTTCGTGCAGTTGAAAAAAACTGTCCGCAAAATCCCAACCGACTTTGTGCACGCCGAAAATTCGTTTTTGTTTTAAGATTTTCGGCATTTCGCCGGAGTCGAAATTTCCGCCGGCGGCGGAATCCGAATCCGCCAAAAGCGAGTTTTGAAAACCGTCGCCGGCATGAATCGAAACCACGCGAACGCCCTGCCCTGCGAGCTTGCGCGCCGCGCTCCGACGGTCTTCGGCGTCGATGCTGCCGGTGCGGGTTTTGCCGCCGGCGTCAACGGCTTTGTAGGTAAATGTCGGCATCGGAAATAATTTTTTCGGCTAATTATTCTTCGTATTTTTCCGCGTAAGTCATGATTTCCTGAACCGTCGTGACGCCGCGTTTCAATTGCTCCCAGCCGCAACGCTGCAAGGTGCGCATGCCTTCGCTCAATGCTTGTTCGCGTATTTCGCGGGCCGAGGCGCGCGTCACGATCAGGTCGTGAACTTTTTCGCTCACCGGCAAAATTTCAAAAATCCCGACGCGCCCTTTGTAGCCGATGCCCCGGCAGTGGTCGCAGCCGACCGGCTCGTAAAGCGTTTCGGTTTCACCGGCGATGTCCGGCGAGAGCCCGAGCGCCGTCAGATACGGAATCAGCGATTCGCGCGTTTTTTTCACCGGTTTCGCGCAGCGCGTGCAGAGGCGTCGGACGAGCCGTTGTGCGATGATCAGCTCGACCGACGATGCGATGAGAAACGGCTCGATGCCCATGTCCGTGAGGCGCGTGAGCGCGCCGGCGGCGTCGTTCGTGTGCAGCGTGCTCAACACCAAGTGGCCGGTGAGCGAGGCGCGGATGGCGATGTCCGCCGTTTCGCGGTCGCGAATTTCGCCGACCATGATGACGTCCGGATCTTGGCGCAAAATGCTGCGCAAAACATTCGCAAACGTGAGCCCGATTTCCGAGTGAACCTGCGTTTGGTTGACGGACGGCACTTCGTATTCCACCGGATCTTCGACCGTCATGATGCGCAATTCGGGACGAAGAATGCGGCGGAGAAAGGAATTGAGCGTCGTGCTTTTGCCGGAACCGGTCGGGCCGGTGACGAGGATGATGCCGTGCGGACGCTCGATTTGATGCACGATACGCGCTTCGTCATCGGCGAGAAATCCGAGGTCTTTAATCGAGAGCGGCGCGGCTTTCGTGCCGAGCAAGCGGAGCGAAACGCTTTCGCCGTGCAGCGTGGGCAGCGTCGAGACGCGGATGTCGATGTCGTCGCCGGCGTGCCGGAAATGGATGCGCCCGTCCTGCGGCCGGCGGCGTTCCGAGATGTTGAGTTTCGCCATGATTTTCAGGCGCGAAATCAACGCGGACTGAAATTTCACGAGATTGTCCGGCAAGCGCACCGGCACGAGTTCGCCGTCGATGCGGTAGCGAATCGTGAGGGAATCTTTTTGCGGTTCGAAGTGAATGTCTGTCGCGCGGTCGCCGGCGGCCTTGGCGATAATTTCGTTAATGAAACGGATAATCGCGGCGTTTTCGTCCTCCTCTTCCTCGGCTTCGCCCTCGACGCCGAGCGACGCCAAATCCGCGCTGTCGAGCATGCCGGAGCCGACGCCGAAATTTTCCCGGATCGCGGCGTCGATTGCCTCCGGCGCGGCCATCGTCCACTCCGGCGTTTTGCCGGTGATGGCGAGCACCCACGCGTTCATGCGCGCGTCCGACGGCCAACTCGTCACGAGGGAAATTGTATCCGGTTTTTCATTACTTACCGCGATCGGCAAGCACTGGTATTCGTGAACAATGCGAACGGGGATTTTCTTTTGCGCCTCGGGCGCGAGCGAGAAGCGGTCAACAAAAGTAATGCCGGCGCGTGACGCGATTTTTTCGGCGACGGCAATCGGGGAAAGACCGGTGATGTCCGAAATCATCGCACACCGGCGCGCGCGCGGTGCGGCGAGAATCGCGCCGGCGTTTTCCGAAGTCAGTTCGGGGAATTGTTGGCAGAGCGTTTCGAGCGCGGACATGTTTTTAAATTAATTTGTTTTTTAATTTAATTGGAACGGTTGCGCCGTCTGCCGCCGCCCGAAGGATTGTTGCCGCCGGTGTTGCCGGAGGCGCTTGCGGGCGCGACGGCTTCGCCGGAAGACCCGGTATTGGCACCTGAGCTGCCGGAGCGAAAACTGCGCGGCGTGCGTTGCTGCGGTTGTTGCGGCGCGTTGCCGGCGGGCATGTTCGCTTGTTGCACCGTTCCGGTGCCGGTTGCTGTCGCGGTTGCGCCGGTTGCCGGCGTTATTGATAGAGGCGTTTCGTTCGGGTGCACCATTTCGAGGTTCAGCGAAACGCCGTCGAGCCGCACCACGGCGGTGCGTTTTTCCGGGTCTGCGGATTCGACAAACCATTTTGCGTTTTCGTCGCGCAGTCGCACCCATCGGCATTCGCGCGTGCCGGGATTGGTGAGGCTGACTTCAAGGTTTTTGCCGTTGCCGACGAAGCCGTGCAACTCGAGCGGTTGTTGTGCGGTGTTGCGTCTTCCGCTTACGGCGCGAAACGGCGAGTTGTTGATGAGGTTTTCGCGAAAAATTTCCGGTTTTTCCGGTGCTGTTGCCGGCGATGCCGGCGTTGCGGAGTCGGAAATGTCGTTGTCCTGCGCGCCGGCGATGACCGGCAAGCACGCGGCCAAGGCACAAAAGCGCAAAACGGAAAGGCGGCTCGGCGTTTTCATTTTTTCTCTCCGGTCGCTGTATCTTCCTGTTGCTCGCGTTGTCCGGCGGCTTGGGTACGTTGCTTTTCGCGCAATTTTTCAAGCGCATCGTGTTCATCTTGCGTCAGGCTCAGCGCGCCGAATCGGCCGGTTTCCAAAAAGTTTTTGGCGTCCGGCGCGGTGAGCGCGCCGGGAAGGAGGCCGGGGGATTTTTCAAATTCCTCTTTGGCGTTGCCCGGTTCGATGACGTGCGGTTTCAGGACAATGATTATTTCCGTGCGCTCGTTGTCTTTGGTTTCCGGTTTGAACAATTCGCCCAAAAGCGGGATGTCGCCGAGGAGCCAGACTTTGCCGTCGGAGGTCGATTCCCGGTAAGACTGCAAGCCGGCAAGCACGATGGTTTCGTTATGCTTTGCCGTCAGGTAGGAAACGGCTTCGCGGTTCGAGATAATCGGCTGCTCGTTATTGTTAACGACCGTCTTGCCGACGATGCTTTGGATTTTTTGAAGCACGTCCAATTCGACGGAGCCGTTGGCGCCGACGCGCGGCGTGACGGTTAATTCAAGGCCGATGTTTTTATATTCCACCGATTGGTTTTGCGTGCCGTTGTTGCTTAAATCCGTTTGCGTATTCGTAATGATCGGCTGCTGCGTGCTGACGACGATGTGCGCGTTTTTGTTGTGCGACGTGCTGATGAGCGGCGCGGACAAAACGCGGACGTGCGTGTTGTGTTCGGCTTCATTGAAAACCATGTCGAGCGAGAGGTCTTTGATGGAGCCGGTAATCGCAAACGGGGCTTTCCCGTTGGGAAGGTTCGGCGTGCTCGTGTTGAATTTGTAATCGCCGTTGGCGATGACGGCACCGGCGGACGGCGATGTCATGTAACCGAGGCCGAGCGTGGAAAGCCCGCTCGCGGCTTGGTCGGCGAGCGTGACTTCGACGATGACGGCTTCGATTCGGACTTGCGCCAACTCGACGTCGATTTTCGCGACAATATCTTTGATTTGCCGAATGTCGCTCGGCGTTCCGATGACGATAAGGCTGTTGCTGCGTTCGTCGGCGGCGACGCTCAGGTATTCCGAAAATGTGCCGGGCATTTCGCTCTCCGGCGTTTTGTTTTGTTGCGGCGGCTGGTAGTAATAGGGTCGGTTGTTGTCCGGCGCGCCGGTGCCGGCAATTTGGGCGCGCGTCGAAAAGCTGTAAGTCTTGAAAGGATTCGTTTGCTGTGCCGTGCCGGTGCCGCCGCCGCTTGAAGAACCGGCGCTCGTGACGCGTTGCGCGGTTGTGCCGGTGTTGCTCGGGCTCGATGCCTTGCGCGTGCCGAATCCTTCGAGGATCGAAAAGGCCGTCGTGACATCGACGTGTTTCAACGGGATGACTTCACCGGCGGTGTTAATCGTGTTTTCGGAATCCATGCGCGTGATGATTTCGCGCATCTTCGCTTCGTTTTGGCGGGTGGTGACGATCATGATTTGATTCGTCGTGTCGTCGGCTTCGACTGCGATGTCGCCGGGGAGAATCGATTTCAATCCGCCTTTTTGCAGCGTTTCCAGTTGTTTTTTAACTACGCCGGCGCGGACGTTTTTAAGCGGGAAAAACATGACCGAGTTCGGCGCGTCGAGGCTTGCGACGATTTTTTCGGCTTGCAGCACGGAGGCGACGGAGTCGGTGAAAAGCACCGCATTGCTCGTCGGCATGGCGATAACGCTCCCGCCGCGTTCGGTGTTGGCGAGCGGCTTCAGCACCGGCTCCACGATTTGCGCCGTGGTGTGCGAGAGCGTGAAAAGGCGCGCGATGATTCGCTCGGAAGGCGGCATCTTGGCGACGGAATCAAGATAAAGCGGGGGCGATTCGAGCGACGCTTTGACTGCCGGCGTGGCTTTCAGGAAATCGTCGCCCTGGGGGATGATGGAGACGCCGTTAATGGCCAGAAGGCTTTCGAGCGCGAGAATTGCCTTTTCCCGGGTGAGTTTTTCGGTGCCGGTGAAATTAATTTTGAGCTGCGGCAAGGTTTGCGTGCGCAAAACGGATTTGCCGGAAAATTTTTCGAGGAGCGCGATCACCTGCGGGAGCGATTCATCGACGAGGATGATCGGGCCGACGCGCTCTTCCGCCGGAGCAACGGCGGCTTGGTGACTCGGGGTGCGTTCGGCGGCGGGTTGTTCCGGCATGCCGGCGGCGGGCGTTGTCCCGGATGCCGGCACGTTGTCGCCGGTGCCGGTGAAACCGCCGCGTCCGAAACGCGGCCTGCCGGTGTTGCCGGCGGAGAAGCGTTGCGCCATCATCGTCAGCATTGCGTCGCCGCCTTCGATGTCGATTCGCGCAATGCCGGCTTTGAGTTGGGCGATGGCGTCGGGGCGACCTTGGACGACGAGATTTTTTCCGTCTTCGGAAACGGTTGCCGTAAGCATGCCGGCCGCGCCGAAACGCGCGGTGAACATTTTGACGGAGTCGGCGACGACTTTCGGGCTGAGATGTTTGAACGTGAGCGTTTCGCTTGCCGTTGCCGGCGCGGGCTGCGTTGCGGGCTCAGGCGTGTTTTCCGGCGTTGTTTCCTGCGCGAACAGAACGGCTGTTGCCGGTGCGAGGAGGGCGGCGGCGATAAAGGTTTTCAGGGAAAAAAAGCGCATGGCGTTACGTTTAAAGGGGCGGTTTTATTTTTTGTCGCGGAGGTGGTAAGTGGCGATGTCGTAGGTGACGTTCAGGCTGTCGCGATTGCCGACTTCGATGCGGATGCCGGTGATTGCGAGCGGGATTTTCTGCGTGCGCAGGCGGTCGTCGAAAACGAGCAGGCGATCCATGGGCGCGTCGCGAAAACTCATTTTCACGGAAAGAATTTGAAATGCGCCTTTGTTTTCTGTTTTCGGCGTGATGTTTTCGGCGCGCAGCATCGACGCGCGCGCGAGCGTATCGACGAGTCCTTGGAGCGTGGAGCCTTCGAGCGATTCGGCGGATTCGAGCCGTTTGACGTGTTCGGCGAGGCGCGCCTCGACGGTTTCGCGTATTTCAAGCGTGATGTCTTGGAGGGCGCATTGCTTTTCGAGGTCGTCGGATTTTTCGCGGAGCGCGCGAAATTCTTTGAAGGCGAAAAGTCCGGTCAAAATCGCCGCGACCCAGAGCGTGATTCCGGCAAGCGCGAGTTCGCGAACGGAGAAGGATTTCAGGTTGAGGCGCATGCCGGCGGAATTGTTTTTCGGCTTTTTCATTGCGGCGGGAGCGGGGCGTTTGCCGGCGCGCCGGTGTCGTCCGGATCGGTTTGCGCAGCGGCGTTGACGGCGTCGGGCAGCGGCGTCGTGCGCGAGACGCCGAGGTTGCCGACGGTGACTTTGAGCATGAATGTCGTCCGTCCGCCGGCGGTGTTGATTTGCGGCATGGTGACTTGTTTGAAAAAGCCGGAGGCTTTCAGTTTATCGACATAATCGTTGGCTTGCGCGATTTCGTTGCAGGTGCCGTTGATTTGGATTTGCCGGTTGTCGTCGACGACGGCGCGGGTGAAGAGAATGCCCGGCGCGACCGTCGTCCGGTAATGGTTGAGCGTGGCGAGCGCGTCGAAAAACGGCACTTGGCCGGCGACCATTTGGTCGAGTTTGACGACGAGTTCGTTTTTTGATGCGATGCTTTCGACTTCTTTTTCGCGGAGCGCGATGCGCGCGGCTTCTTCTTTTACGAGGCGTCCCCGGTTGAGAACGCCGCCGAGCAGTATTGCCGCGACCAAAAACAGAAAGATGCCTGCGAAGAGGATTTTGCGGGCGATACCGGTTTGCCGGCGTGTGCGGCGCATTTGTTCGAGCCGCCGGCGTTCGCGTACGTCGGCGTGCCAAACGGCGTTTTCCGGAATGACGGCGGTTTCGATTTTTCCGTCCTTCGCGCGCCATTCGACATTGATCGTTTTTTTTCCGTTTCCGGCGGAAGCACCGTTCCAGAAAAGGAAGTTTTCGTCGATCGCGCCGGTAAGTTTTTCGCGAAAAGTTTCAAATCCGATTTCGGCGCGCCGGCGAAGATCGTTCGAGTCGCCCGCCGGCAATTCGCACGAGAGGATTTCTTCGGGGAAAAGCGAATCGCCGGTGAAGCGCACGGCGGTGAGCGCGTGCTCGGTTACCAGAATTTTCCGGACGCCGGGTTCGCATTTCGGCGCGAGCATGAAATCCGGCACGACGTGGCCGGCGGTGTCGTAAACGCCGTTGGCACATTGCCGGAGTTGTTCGCGCACCGCGGCGTAATAAAAAATCGTTTTCCGGGCGGCGTCGGCGCGCCAGCCGTAGGCAATTTGCTCGGTCGGGAGCGGCGCGTGCGATTCGACGGCGAGCAGGACGGCGTCTTCGATTGCCGCCGGCGCGGGGTTATCGAGCGGGAGCGTTTCAAAGAAAAACAAACGTCCCGGCACCGGAAACAGGCGCGGCGGCGGGGCGGACGGATCGGAGGACGGGGCGGACACGGGCGGGGATTTCTATTGTTGCAGCATGGCGTTCACGCGCTGCCGGGCGATTGTAAAAGGAAAATTCGACGTGCCGCCGGGTGATGCGGAGAGGGTGACGAGCGTGTCGGTGACGAGTGCGGCGTCGCCTTTGCTTGCGCGCGTGATGATGCGGAGTTCGAGGCAGGTGAAGCCGACTCTGTTTCCGAGCGAACTCGGCAGGCCGTCGAGCGCGAGGTCGCCGGCGTTGCGGTAAACGCGCGCCGTGCCGCCGACGTTTTCGCCGCCGCGCGCGTTCAAAACCGCGTTGAAATCAAAGCCGCCGCGCTGCGCGAGCACTTCGAGGGTTTCCGGCGATGCGGTGTTGATGTTGGGCTGCGAGGCGTTGCCGAGAAGTGATACGCTGCCCTTAAAAAGACGCCATGCGTCGGGGGCTCCGGAATCGCCGGCGTCGTCTTCGCCGAGCCCGAAGGCTTCTTTGAATCCTTTGATAAGGCGAATTTCGTCGAAACTCTTCAGCGGGCGGTTGGGCGGAACGACGTCGTCGGAATAGGCGTCGCGTTCGCCGCCGTTGAGTCGCGCGTTGTCGTCGGCGTCCGTCCAGTCGAGTAAACAGTCGGCGAGGGCGGAGGCGTCGCCGGAAATGCGGAGGTCTTCAAAATACCGGCGAAGCGCGGTCGCGCTCATCGAGGAAATGCCGAATTTGCCTGTTTCGTCGATGATTCGGACGGAGACTTCGACGCCGTCCGTGCCGGAAAACCCGGCGACGGCGAGCGGGTCGCTCCAACCTTGCGCCGGGCCGTAGAGCGCGCCGTCGGCTTGCCGGAACGCCGCGAGCACCGAAAGCGTGACTTCGAGCGCGGAAAACGCGTTGGCGCGCAGAATGTCGTCCCGGCCGCGTTGCGCTTCCCAAGCGATTTGCCGGGTCGCCGAGGCGACGATTTGCGTCGTGACCGCCGCCAGCATCGCCAGCATCACGAGCACGAGCAAAAGCGCGACGGCGGGGCGGCGGCGGATTTTATGCGGCGACGGCATGTTTTCAGTAATTCAAATTGTGCGGCGCGGCGTCCGCAATCGGGAGTGATATTTCACGTATTTGACCCCGGTGGTTCAGGGTTAGTTTCATGAAAATCGAGGAATTGCCGGTGACGTCGCCGGCTTTCGGCGATTCGCCGAGTTCCGTCCATGCGTTGTTTTCGCCGTCGTAGGCGGAAAAGGAAATCGCGGCGACCCACGGCGAAAGCGTGAATTCATGCACGCCGGCGGGCGAGTCGCGTTTTTCGGCGTCGGTGCGCCAGCGCATGACGAGGCCGGTGCCTTGGCGAAATTCGAGCCATGCGTCGATGTTGCCGAGCGGTCGCGTGTCGGAGAGCAAAAATTCCGGCGAACCGGTGATGCGTAAATACGGGAGTTCGCCGCCGTCCGGCGTTGCTTTGAAAACGTTCGCGGCGGTTCGCGGCGTGCCCCGGGTGTTTTCGGATTCGGTCGTTTCGGCGATGCATTCTTCCAGCGTGCGCCGGAGTCCGTCAACATGCCGGTCGAACAGCGGGTCCTCGGTTTGCGCGGCCCAGTAGCCCATCAGTTGAAACGCAAGCGTCGCGAGCACGGCGAGCAGCGTGCCGAGCAGGGCGACGGCGACGAGTGTTTCGGCGAGCGTGAAGGCTTTGCGGCGCCGGCAAAATAATTTCGTATCCGTTTTTTTAATACAATTCGGCATGACGAATTTTTTTAAAATCTGTCGCTCGGGTGCTGCGTTTTGAATTCGGACAGCTTCGCGGAGCGTTGCGTCGCGTCGGACCACTCCGGACGAAATGCCGAAAGCGTCATCGTTTCCGCGGTGCCGTCGCCCCAATTGAAAGTCAGCGCGACTTGGTGCAAATCCGGCAAATCGGTTTGTTCGAGTTGCGCTGTCCAATTCACGTTGTCGCCGCCGTCGAGCGTGACGCTGCCGCCGGTTTGCACGGCTTCGATCGTTGTCGCCGCCATGACGCGTCGCAGCACGAAGCGCTTGGCTTCGGCGCGGGCGGACTCATCGCGCATGTCGATTATCGCGGTTTGGACATTGGCGACGATTTGCAGCAGCATCGTCGCCGTCAGCCCGAATATCGCGAGCGCGATAAGGACTTCGGCGAGCGTGAAGCCGGCGCGCCGGTTTTTCATTTTACCGCCTCCGCCGCGCCGGAAAACGGCTCGATTTGATACCGGTAAACCGCGCCGCCGATTTCCATTTCGACGCGTGCCGGCGTGACGCCGCCGGCGGCGGAAAACGCGACACAGGGAAATTCGCCGGATTTTTCGGCGCGCAACGAGCCGCCGCCGGTGTCTTGCGGACGCGTAAAACGGACGTCTTTCACCGGCGAATCGCCGAACGGGAACGACTTTATTTCCTCGCCGGCGGCATTGCGTAAAATGAGTCCGGTTTCTCCGCCGGCATAATAAAGAAAGCAGTCGCCGTGGCCGTTGGCGGACTCATACCACGCGGTATCGAGCGCTTCGCGCAAAGTCTCGTAAGGCGATTTTTTGCCGGCGGAGTCGAGCATTTCGCCGATGCCGACAACGACAATGCCGCCGACAATCGCGACAAGGGACAGGACAATCAGCAACTCGACGAGCGTGAACGCGCGCCGCCGGGGAGAATGCGCCGATTCGCTGTTACCGAGGCCGGGCATTTGGCGTTAACTTATTATTCCCAATTGCCGATATCGTCGGCGGTGCCGGATTGTCCGTCCGGTCCGGTGGTCCAGACGTCGTAACCGCGCGGGTTGTGCGCGCCGGGGCAGGCGTATTGATAGGGGCGTTTCCACGAATCAAGCAGGGCGGAATTCCCTTTGAGGTAAGGGCCTTTCCAGCGATCGGCACTGTCTTCCGGCGCGACGAGCAAGGCGCTCAGGCCTTGTTCAGTGGACGGATACGTGCCGGTGTCCGTGCGATATTTGAGCAGCGGCAGGTTGAACGAGTCTTTGACTTTGATGCTTTCGATTTTTTCTTCGCCGGTGTTCAGCACGTCGCCGAGCTGCGTCAACGCGATTCCGCCGACCATCATGATCAGCACGAGGACAATGAGCATTTCAGCCAATGTGAATGCGCGGCGTTTGCGGGAGAGTCGGTTCCGGAGGGCGGATTTGTAACGATGCATGGGGAAATCGGATTGGTTTAAAAAGAAACACCGCGCCGGCGGCAAGGTTTCAAACCGGGATTCGGCGTTACCCCCGGGCGCTTTCTTAATGCTTAAATCATAATTTTGATGTTGAGCGCGGAGCGCGGAGCGGTGAGCGTTGCGCATTTTATGGAAGGTCTGCCGGACATCACGCCGTTTCGTCATAAACTCGCCGATTTGGAACGCCAAATGGAGAGCGATCCGACATTTTATTCGGATCAACGCAAGGCTGCGGCGAAAGCCGGCGAGCACCGCCGGTTGATGCAGCTTGTCGAGTTTTACGCAAAAATCGAAGAAACGGCGCGCAATCTCGCCGAGAACAAAGAACTCTACGACGCGCCGGAAACCGATTCCGACCTGCGCGCGCTCGCCGGCGAGGAAATCGCGATTCTCGAACCGCAACTCGCCGAATTGAAAAACGAATTGTTGAAGGCGATGGTGCCGGCGGATCCGGCGGATTCGCGCAATACGATCTTGGAAATTCGCGCCGGCACCGGCGGCGACGAGGCCGCGCTTTTTGCCGGCGAACTTTTCCGCATGTATTGCCGGTTTGCCGAAGACCGCGGCTGGAAATGGGAAATGCTCGGCGGGCATCCCGCCGAAGTCGGCGGTTTCAAAGAAGTTTCGTTTCTCATCACCGGCACCGACGTTTTCAAGGAATTGAAATACGAAAGCGGCGTGCATCGCGTGCAGCGCGTGCCGGCCACTGAAGCCAACGGGCGCGTGCATACGTCGGCGGCGACCGTGGCGGTCTTGCCGGAAGCCGAAGAAGTCGATATTTACATTGATCCCGCCGATTTGGATTTGACCGTTTCGCGCGCGTCCGGTGCCGGCGGTCAGCACGTCAACAAAACGGAATCCGCCGTGCAAATTATTCACAAGCCGACCGGCGTCATGGTTTATTGTGCGGACGAACGTTCGCAGATCAAAAACCGCGCGAAGGCCATGAAGATTTTGCGCGCGCGCATTTTGGAAAAAAAGCAAAGCGAGGAAAACGCCGCTTACGCCGCCGCGCGCCGGAGCCAAATCGGCAGCGGTGACCGCTCCGAGCGCATTCGCACTTACAATTTTCCGCAAGGCCGCATGACCGATCACCGGATCGGGCTGACGCTTTACAGTTTGGCGTCGATCATGGAAGGCGGACTCGGCGAAACCGTCGAGGCGTTGCAGGATGCGTCGCTCCGGCAGAAGCTCGCCGACATGGGCTTGGCGGAACGCCCGGCGGTCAATCTCGCCGGCGCGGACGAGTAGAAAGATTTGTAGGGGCTCGCTCTCCCGTGAGACCGAGGCGCGCCGAAAATCAAGCGGATATGCCGCTCGCGAGCCACGGGCGCGCGGTTTGTTCGGGGTCGCCGTGAAAGGAAAAATTAAAACCGCCGGCGGTAATTTCGTTTTGTATCCTGTTTTTAACGACAATCGCTTCGTCCGCGCCGCCGGCGTGCGCCGGATAAACCAGCAGCGACAATAATCCGCCGGGACGCAAAAGCTTTTTAGCGTGATTCAGCGCCGTCAGCGTCTTTTCCGGTTTTGTGATGATTTTTTCATCGCCGCGCGGCAAATAGCCCAGATTGAAAAATATCGCGGCAACATTGCCGGCGAGCGATTCCGGCAAATGCGCCGGCATCGTCTCGTGACCGGCGCGAATGAGCGTTACGCGGTTTTCGAGATTCAGTTTTTTTAACCGGATTAACGTCGCGTCGAGCGCGGGTTGCTGAATGTCGAATGCGTAAACGTGCCCGGCGTCGCCGACGATGCCGGCGAGAAACGCCGTGTCGTTCCCGTTGCCGGCGGTGGCGTCGATTGCGATGTCGCCGGGGCGCAGGACGGCGGCGGCGATCTCGCGGGCTTTTAAGGTGGCGCGGATATTCCGGTCGTACGATTCCGGCGATCCGGATTTTGCCGGGAGATTTTGCATTATCGATGCGGCGGGTGCGCAACCGGAACGGTTGCGTTACATTTTAAAATGTTTCCGCGCACGCGCCATCGCCATGAGGGGGAAATAGTGCCGATACATGTTGTAATTCAGCATGAACCCGCGCGCGAGTTCCTTGCCTTGCGCGAGCGCGCTTGTGTCGCCGGAAAGCCGGATGCGTTCGCCGACGCCGTAGCCGGGGAAGCCCGTGCCGGTGTATTCTTTTTCTTCCCAAGTGCCCTCTTTTTGCGTCGTGAGCAGGAAATCCAATCCGCGCCGGATCGCGTCGTCATGTTCGTGCGTGTTGCCGGCGAGAATCGCCATGAGCGCCCAGCCGGTTTGGGATGCCGTGCTTTTCCCGACGCCGCGCAGCGAGTCGTCCATGTAGGAGCCGCAGCTTTCGCCCCAGCCGCCGTCGGCGTTTTGTTTGGAGCAAATCCATGTAATTGCTTTCCGGATACGCGGGTCATTCATGTCGAATCCGACCGCTTGCAGTCCCGGCAAAACGAGCGCGGTGCCGTAAATGTAATTCACGCCCCAGCGTCCGAACCACGGGCCGTCCGGTTCCTGTTCGCGCATGACGTAATCGACGGCGCGTTTGACCGCCGGGTCGTCGAGGCCGTAGCCCATGAGGCCGAGGGCTTCGAGTTTGTGGCCGGTGAGGTCGGCGCTGGGCGGGTCGAGCACTTCGCCGAAATCGCAGAAGGGGATTTTGGTGAGTGCGGCGGTGTTGTTGTCTTTGTCAAACGCGCCCCAACCGCCGTTGCTTGATTGCATGGCGCGGAGCCAAACTTCGGCGCGCCGGAAGGCTTCGTCGATGCGCGCGCGGTATTTTTCCGGCGCGAGTTTTTTCATTTGGCAAAGAATCGTGAGCGCGACGGCGGTGTCGTCCAAATCCGGGTAAAAGGTGTTGGCGCGCTCGAATGCCCAGCCGCCGCATTCGACGTTTTTCACCGTCACGGCCCAGTCGCCGGGCGTCGTGATTTGTTTGTCCAAGATGTATTCGAGCGCCTTTTCGAATTGCGGGAAACTTTCCCAAGTTTCGCCGGCGTCGAGAATTGCCTGCATCGAAAGCATCGTGTCCCAGACCGGCGACTCGCTCGCCTGAACGTGCAGCGCGCCGTCGCGTTCGAACGTCCAATGCCGGTTAAGCGCGTCGAGTCCGCGCGCCATGACGGGATGGTCGAGGCGGTAACCTTCGGTGTGCAGCGAGAGCAGCGCATAAATCCAAGGCGGTTGAATGCCGCCCCAGGCGCCGTCGGCATCCTGGTGCTTAATGATCCATTCAAGCGCGATTTTTATCGAATTCTCGCGACCGGGTTTCCACGGGAGTTTTTGCCAAAGATGGAGTGCTTTGTCGGCGCACCGGAAAAATGTCGGCCACGGGCCGGACAAAAGTTTGGGCATCGCGTAATCGAAATTTTCGCGGCCTTCGGGGAAAAGTTCGTCGAGTCGCCGGTCCGCCGGCAACGGGCGCACCGGCCGGCGCACGGACACGATGCTCATGGACATGAATGTCGCGCGTGCCCACGAGGCGAATTTGTAAATGCTGAACGGGATAAAATTCGGCAGGCGGATGATTTCCGGCGGGATCACCGGCAGGGTTTCCCAGGGCCATTCGCCGATTGTCGCGAGCCAGAAGCGGGTGAACATGCGGATTTTTTTTAAGCCGCCGTTTTTCAAAATCCACTCGCGCGCGCGGCGCACGGGTTCGGCGTCCGGCGCGTAGCCGGCGGAACGCAGGGCGGCGTAGCATTCGACCGTCGTGTTGATGTCGCCGAGCGGCGCGCCGTAATAAACGTCCCACGAGCCGTCGGGGCGCTGGCATTGCAAGATGGCGGCAAGGATTCGCGGGTATTTCGGATCGTCGGTAATGCCGAGAAACCGGAATGCCAAAATCCATTGTGCTTCCATGCAGCAATTGGTTTCGAGCACCTCGTTCCAATAACCTTCGGGGTGTTGGGTTTTTGCGAGTCGGTCGAGGGCGTTGCGAATGCCGGTGTCCAAGGAAATTGCCATTTTGCCGAGTGAATCGAAAAACGGGTGTTTAGGAATAAGAAAGTTCCGGCGGGCGGACGGGGCGCTCCGTCTTCGGCGGTCTCCGCCGGCCGGCGAACGGGGGCGGCGAAATCCTAAATTTCCGCTTTCCAAGTCCGGCAAAGCCCTTAGCTTTCCGCGCCCATGTCAGACTGCCTTTTTTACGTATTTGCGGCGATGACGCTGTTTTCGGCGTTGTTTGCGGTTGCGGGCAAAAATCCCGTTAACGGCGCAATGGGAATGATTCTCGCGCTCGTCGGCGTGGCGGCGAATTTCTTTTTGCTCGACGCGCCGTTTTTGGGCGTGCTGCAAATCATGGTTTATGCCGGCGCCGTCATGGTGCTGTTTTTGTTTATCATCATGTTGCTCGACGCCGATGCTGCCGGGGCGCGCAAGTTCGATTGGAAAAAATTCGTGCTCGGCGCGTGCGTTTTGGCGGTCGCCGGCGGCGTGATGTTTTGGCTCGTGAATTTGAGCGGCGGGTTGCCGGCAACGGCGGCGCCGGAAATTACCGCGACGCCGGCGGCCGAAAATCCGGCGGCATTTGCCTCCGGCGCGAAATCTTTCGGCTATTTGCTTTTCACAAAATACATGCTGCCGTTGCAAATCGCCGGCTTCCTGCTGCTGATTGCGATGATCGGGGTGGTGGCGTTGAGCCGGAAGCACGAGGAAAAATAAAAGATAAAAATTAAAAAAGAGGCACACGCCGGCGAATGAATCCGGCGCGAACCTTGAAATCTAACCGCTTTAAAACTAACCGCTTTTCCAATGACCGTCGGACTTCATCATTTTATCACGCTGGCGTGCCTGCTCTTCGTTGTCGGGCTTGCCGGCGTCCTCACGCGCCGGAACACGCTGATTATTTACATGTCGCTCGAATTGATGTTGAGCGCGGCGACGCTCGCGCTTGTGGCGTTTTCGCGATACAACAACAGCATGGACGGCGCGATTTTCGTTTTCTTCATCATCACCGTCGCGGCGGCGGAAGTGGCGGTCGGGCTGGCGTTGATTGTCGCGCTGTTTCGGAAACGCCGATCGGTGTGCGTCGATGCGCTGAACGAGCTGAAAAATTAACGTTACGGAGGGTCAGAGAGGAGAGCGTCAAAGGGGCAAAGGATTTCGAGATTCAATGCCGATAAAATTCAAACTTGCGCGCTTTCTTTCCTTTGTCCCTCAGCCCCTTTCCCCTTTGACCCTTTCTTTTTACAATGAACTTCGATTCTCCTGAATGTTTGCTTTCGCTCATGCTTGCCGTGCCGTTGTGCGCGGCCGGCATTTCGGGGTTGTTTTTCCGAAAGAGCCGGCACGGTGCGCCGGTTGTTTCGTGTCTCGCCGCCGGAATGATGCTCGTGTGCGCGTTGAAACTGCTGCTTTCGTTTGGAGAGCCCGGCGCCGGCGGCGTGTTTCTCGCGTCAAATTACGAGTGGTTGAAACTCGGTTCGTTTAATTTGAACATCGGTTTTCTGATCGATCAAAACGCGGCGACGATGTTGTTCGTCGTGACGTTTGTGGCGTTTTGGATTCATATTTTCAGCGTCGGCTACATGGACGACGACAAGGCGCGAGGGCGATTCTTTACCGGGCTGTCGATCTTCATGTTTTCGATCACCGGCATTGTCGTTGCGAACAATTTGCTGATGACGTTTATCTTTTGGGAATTGGTCGGATTCAGCTCCTACATGTTGATCGCGCATTATTTTGACAAAGATTATGCGGCGGCTGCGTCGAAAAAGGCGTTTATCGTAAACCGTGTCGGCGATCTCGGGTTTCTTGTCGGCATCGTGCTTTGCCAAGCGAATTACGGCACGACGGATTTGTCCGCGCTGCAAACGATTTTTGCCGGTGCCGGTTTTGAAAAAAGCACGCTGATCGGGTTGCTGCTGATGTGCGGTTTCCTCGGAAAATCCGCGCAATTCCCGCTGCATGTCTGGCTCACGGACGCGATGGCCGGCCCGACGCCGGTGTCCGCGCTCATTCACGCGGCGACGATGGTGGCCGCCGGCGTTTATTTCATGGTGCGCATGTTCTTCATGCTCGCCGACCCCGTGCTCGACGTGATGCTTTGGTCGTGCGCCGGCATGGCGGCATTGGGCGGTTTGTGCGCGCTCGGACAAAAAGACATCAAGAAAAGTTTGGCCTACTCGACGCTTTCGCACCTCGGATTCATGGGTGCGGCGATCGGGCTGCGTTTGCCGGAAATCGCGCTTTTGCACATGGCGATGCATGCCTTTTTCAAGGCGACGCTTTTCCTTTGTTCCGGCAGCGTGATTCACGCCTGTCACCACGAACAGGACATGACGAAGATGGGCGGTTTGGCGAAAAAAATGCCGCTGACGTTTTTGTCCTTCCTGATTGCCGGGCTTTCGATTTGCGCGTTCCCGTGGTTCGCCGGTTGGTATTCCAAGGACATGATTTTGTCGGGCGCGCTGCTTGCCGGTAATTGGCCGGCGTTCGCGCTCTTGATTGTCGCGGCGCTCGGTTCCGCGCTTTATACCGGGCGCATGACGCAACTGGTTTTCTTCGGAAAATCGCAAAGCGACAATGCCTCGCACGCGCACGAAAGCGGGCTGTGGATGACGGTGCCGTTGTTCGTGCTCGGCGTTGTTTATTCGCTCGGCGCGGGGTGGGGACTTTCCGGCGGCAAAGCATTCCTTTGGCTCGACGGCAAATTCAACGGCTTGCTGCCGGTGACGGTTTTCGGCTCGTTCGAGCACAAATATCACGAACTGCACCACGCGCTCGCCGGCGTCGAAGTTGGCGGTTTCACTTATGTCGAATTGATGTTGGCCGTCGGGTTGGCGATTCTGCTTATCGGCGGCGCCGGCGCGTTTTTCTTCTACGGCACGGTGCGCGGCGCGGATGCGCTGCAACGCAAAATGCCGGGACTTTATCACGCGCTCGAGTTCCGTTGGACGGACACGCTTTACGATTGGTATGTCGCCAAGGTGCAACAGCCGATCGCGAACGCCGTCGGCTTTGTCGACGTGTTTTTCGTGAACGGCGTCACGGTGCGCGGTCTCTTCGGCGGCATTCCGGCGATATTGGGGCTGATGAGCCGGCGTTTGCTGCACGCCGGCAACCTGCACGGCTACGTTTACTGGTTCGCGCTCGGCGCGCTGCTCTACGGCGCGGTGATGTTCTTCGCCTGAGATTCGTAACAATTTTTCGGAGAAAAAACAAATGGAGTATTCCGCAACTCAACTTCCGCTCGCAATCGGCGTTCCTTTCGTCACCGGCATTTTGCTGATGGTGTTCGGGCGTGCGCTGCCGTCTTTTTTGCAAAAGGCGACGGCTTACGCGGGCTTTCTGGTTCCGGCAGTCATCGGCATTGTCGCGGCGTTTCGCTTTGACGAATTTGTGTCACCGGAATCCGGATACGCGTTTTTGTCGGACATCCCGTTCGGGCTCGACGCGCTCGGCATTCAAATGACGCTCGGCCTAAACGGCATTTCGTTGCCGCTCTTTCTGCTCGCCGGCATTGTCGGCGCGGCCGCCGGCATTCAGGCGATTAACAGCCCGGCGGAAAATCAACCGATGTATTGCGGGTTGTTGTTGTTTATCCTGAGCGGACTGCTTGGCGTGTTCGCGTCGATTGACATTTTCTTTTTCTATTTCTTCCACGAATTCGCGCTCATTCCGACGTTCATTTTGATTTTGTATTGGGGCGGAATCGGCCGGCGCGCGGCCGCGATTCAGATGGCGGTTTACCTGACTGCCGGCGCGATGATCTCGCTCGCCGGCATCGCGTTGCTCGTGATCAAAAGCGGCACGTGGACGTTTAATTTAATCGAACTGAAAAACATTTATGCCGCCGGCACGCTCGACGCCGGCACGCAAAACTTGGTTTTCGCGCTCTTGCTTTTCGGGTTTGGCATTTTGGTTTCCCTCTTTCCGTTCCACTCGTGGGCGCCGGCGACTTACACCGAAGCACCTACGCCGGTCTCGATGCTTCACGCCGGCGTGTTGAAGAAGTTCGGCCTTTACGGTTTAATTCAAATCGGCGTGCAGCTCATGCCGGCTGCGTTGAATCACTGGGCACCGGTGTTGTTCTGGCTCGCGCTCGGCAACATCGTAATCATCGGACTCGTGACGATGAGCCAACGCCATTTGAAGGAAATGATCAGTTACAGCTCCGTGATGCACATGGGGCCGTGCTTCCTCGGGATCGTTGCGTATTCGTCGTTTGCGAGCGGCGGAGACACCGCCGGTCTCGGTGCGGCGGTGATGATGATGTTTGCGCACGGGTTGTCCGTGGCGTTGCTGTTTGTGTTGAGCCACGCGGTTTACCGGCGCGCGAACACGCTTGATTTCGCCGACCTCGGCGGGCTTGCGAAACACGCGCCGCTGCTTGCCGGGTTTTTTGTGGCGGCAACGATGGCGTCGATCGGTCTGCCGGGTTTTGCGAATTTCTGGGGAGAACTCGGAGTTTTCGTTTCGCTCGGAAAACTGCCGGCGTGGCAGCTCGCGCTTGTGATTTCCGGCATCGTAATTTCGGCGATTTACGGATTGCGCGCCGTCGCCGCCGTTTTCTTCGGCAGCGAAAGCGAATCTTTGAAAAAACGCCTCGCGGAAAAACCGGCGGCGGACATCGCCTTCGGCGAGCGTGCCGTCGTTCTCGTGTTGCTCGCCGGTTTGGTCGCGGTCGGGTTTTGGCCGAAATTGGTTTCCGGCAAAATCGACGCTGCCGCGCAAAAAGATTTCGCGCCGAAACCGCCGGCAACCGCGCCGGCGAATCCGCAATAATCCGGAAATTTTTAAAAACGGTCCGACAAAAACAAAAAGACAAAGACCATGTTTTCCTTTTTAGCAGAAGTAACGGCTCCCGCCGCCAACGCCCAAACGCTCGACTTTTTCCGGCAACTCGCCGGCGCGAACAACTGGTGCGCGATCGCGCCGGAAATCGCCGTCGCCGCGCTCGCCCTGCTCGTGCTCGCGGCGGACATTTTGTTTCCGAAGGCTTGGCGCGGATTTGTGCCGAGCGTGGCGACGCTCGGGCTTACCGGCATTATCGGGTGGATTGTCGCGGCGCCGTCTTGCGTTGGCGCCGGCTGTGACGCGAATGCCGCCGGCGTGATTTTCGGCGGCATGATTCGGCAAACCGGCGGATTCCCGCCGAACGTCTTACGGCTCTTTTTTCTGCTCGCGGCGATCTTCGTGATTTTCATCGGCGCGCGTTATTTGAAAAAACGCGCGTTGCCGGTTTCGGAGTTTTTGCACGTCGTGCTCGTCGTGACGTCCGCGATGATGTTGCTCGTGCAGAGCAACAATTTCGTGTTGTTCTTTGTCGCGCTTGAAGCGATTACGGTGGGCTTTTACGTGCTCGTCGGGTTTAACCGGAACAGCGAACACTCGCTCGAAGCCGGCGTGAAATATCTCGTCATGGGCGGGCTCAGCTCGGCGCTTTTGCTCATGGGCATCGTGCTGCTTTACGGCGCGGCCGGTAATCCGGCGCTCAACGGCGGAGCGACCGACGTTGAGGCCCTCGGCTTTGCTTTTTTGCGCGAATTCATCGCCGCGAATGCGACGAATCCGTTGGTACTCGCCGGCGCGTCGCTCGTTATCGGCGGCGTGGCGTTTAAAATCGGGATGTTCCCGTTCCAAATTTGGGTGCCGGATGTTTATCAAGGCGCGCCGACGCCGACGACGATGTTTCTCGCCGTTGCCTCGAAAGCCGCCGGGATTTTCGCCTTCCTGATGTTGCTGGTCGGACCGTTTTTTGCCTTAATTTTCACGTCCGACGGCGTCGGTCCGCTCTTTTGGCTCGTCGCCGGCATGACCGGGTTGACGCTTATTTTCAGCAATATCACCGCGCTCGGGCAAACGAACGTGAAACGCCTCATGGGGCTTTCGGGCATTTCGCACGCCGGCTTCTTGTTGCTCGCGATTTTGGCGACGCTCGGCGGCAGCGACCTCGCGCCGTATGCGTTGTTGATTTATCTTTTCGCGTATCTCGCCGGCGCGTTGGCGACCTTCGGTGTGATTGCCGAAATGCCCGGCAACGACGCCTTGCAGGAAATTTCCGATTACAACCGTTTGATGAAGCGCAGCCCGTTTCTGGCGCGCATTCTCGCGTGCGGCGTCGGTTCGCTCGCCGGCATTCCGCCGTCGTTCGGTTTCGTGGCGAAATTTCTGGTGATTCTTGCCGCTTTTCAAGCCGGGTTTTATTGTCTGACCGCGATTGCGCTGCTGTGCGTTTGCGCCGGCGTTTATTATTATTTTGCCTGGTTGCGCGAGGCGTTCCAACGCATTTGGACGCCGGCGGAGCAGGAAGCCGCGCTCATTGTGCCGATTCCGGTGCCGGTCGGCATTCGCCTCGTGTTGTCTCTGTTGGCGGTGATTATTCTGCTCGGCGGCATCGTGCAGGGTTTCTTGTAAAATCACCGGCGCGCGTAAAATTCAGGCAAGCGTTCTGCACGCCTGCCTTGCGGTATTCGAAAAAAAAGCCGGCGCGCGTTATGCGGCCGGCTTTTTTTCTCGGGAAGGGGTTTTTATTTCCCCGTGCTTTTGCGTTTCTCGATCATCTTGTAAAAGACTTCGAAAAGCGAGTCGGCATCGTTGGGGCCGGGACCGGCTTCGGGGTGATATTGGACGGAAAAGACGTCTTTGTTTTTCAGCCGCATGCCGGCAACCGTGTTGTCGTTCAGGTTGATTTCGGTGACCACGCCGCCGGCTTTTTCAACCGCTTCGGCGGTCGAGGCGAATCCGTGGTTTTGCGCGGTGATGTTCACGACGCCGCTTTCAAGGTTTTTGACCGGTTGGTTGCCGCCGCGGTGTCCGAATTTGAGTTTGTAGGTGTTTGCGCCGACCGCGTGCGCGATGATTTGGTGTCCGAGGCAAATGCCGAAAATCGGGTAGTCCGCATCAATCAGTTCGCGAATGGTTTTGTGCGCGTAGTCAAGCGCGGCGGGGTCGCCGGGCCCGTTTGAAAGGAAAATGCCGTCCGGGTTGAAATCTTTGATTTCCTTGGCGGAGGTCGTCGCCGGGAAAACGTGCACCTCGAAGCCGGTGTTTTTGAGTTTTTTGAAAATCGAGCTTTTGGCACCGAAGTCGAACGCGGCAATCTTGTAAGCAGGGCGTTCGCCGGGGAGTTTGTTTTTCAACAGCGTCGTGCCGGGAACCGTGAACGGCATGCTCAGCGCATCGTACTTGTAGGGTTTTTTCGTCGTGACTTCTTTGACGAAATCCGAGCCGACGATGCCTTTCCATTCTTTGGCGCGTTTGACGGCCTCCTCGTCGGAAATGTTTTCCGTCGAAATGCAGGCTTTCATGACGCCGTTTACGCGCAGTTTTTTGGTAATCGCGCGCGTGTCGACGCCTTCGATGCCGGGAATGCCGTATTTCTTCAGGTAGGCGTCGAGTGAAAGCGTGGCGCGCCAGTTGCTGACAACCGGGCTGAGTTCGCGCACGACAAATCCGGCGCAATGCGGTTTGGCGGATTCGCGATCCTCGTCGTTGACGCCGTAGTTCCCGATTTGCGGGAAAGTCATTGCCACGATTTGGCCGTGGTAAGAGGGATCCGTGAGGATTTCCTGATAACCGGTCATGCTCGTATTGAAAACGGCTTCTCCGGCGATTGTTCCCGTCGCGCCAAAGGCGCGCCCGCGGAACACACTTCCGTCTTCGAGTGCAATTACTGCGTTGAGTGACATGGGGCGGTTAGGGAATCCGATGTTTCAAAAGTGAAAAGCAAAAATTCGTTTTACCGGAAAAATTCACATATCTCTTTGAAGGATTGTGAGTCGCCCGCAGCGTAAAAGTCCGGGTTCGGCGTGCCGCGCGCGAATGAGTAACGGGAAAACCGCCCAAACCCGCAGGCAAGAAAGTCTGCGCTGTGCCGTTGCCCGCTTTGGCTTAAAACAACGACAATTGCCCGATTTCCTTGTCGGCCGGATATTCCGGGTCTTTGGCGCGCAAGGCCGGTGCCGGATTTTCGGGTTCCGGTTTTGTATCCGTTTTTCCCTTACGCGGATTTTTGATTTTTCCTGCGCCGGAATCCATGAACGCCGCGCTGCCGTTTTCCATATCGGACAAAATTTGATTGGCGCGATTAACGACAGCCGGCGGCAACCCGGCCAGTCGCGCGACATGAATTCCGTAGGAACGGTCAGCGGCGCCCGGAATCACCTGCCGGACAAAAATGATTTCGTCGTTCCATTCTTTTACGGCGACGCAGAAATTCCGCAGACGCGGCAGTGTGTTTTGCAGCCGCGTGAGTTCGTGGTAGTGCGTGGCGAAAAGCGTGCGCGGGCCGCGTTCGCCGGCGCCGTGCAAATATTCCGCGACCGCCCACGCGATGCTGATACCGTCGTAGGTGCTCGTGCCGCGCCCGATTTCGTCGAGAATCACGAGGCTCGCCGGCGTCGCGTTGTTCAAAATATTCGCGGTTTCGTTCATCTCGACCATGAAGGTCGAATTGCCGCGCGCCAGCTCGTCGCTTGCGCCTACCCGGCAAAACAGCCGATCCGTGACGCCGATGTGCGCGCGCTTCGCCGGCACCCAGGAACCGATTTGCGCCATGAGGGCGATGAGCGCGACTTGTCGGATGTAAGTCGATTTACCGGCCATGTTCGGGCCGGTGAGCAGTGCGATTTGCGCGTCGTCGGATTTGAGCAACGTGTCGTTCGGCACGAAGGCCTGCGTGTTGCCGCGCTGCCGGAGCATTTGCTCGACGACCGGGTGGCGGCCTTGCGCGATGTCGAGCAAATCGGAATCATCCACCGTCGGCCGGCAATAATCCCAATCGCGCGCGAGCGTCGCCCAGCCGCAAAAAATATCCAATTCGGCAAGCGTGCCGGCGGTGCGTTGGAGCGGCAGCGAATGTTGCCGGATTTTATCGAGCAGCAGCTCGAAGATTTCGGCTTCGCGCGCCGCGGCAAATTCATCCGCTCGCAAAATTTCCTTTTCCTTTTGGCGCAATTCCTCGGTGACGTAGCGCTCGGCGTTCGTCATCGTCTGTCGGCGAATGTAATCTGCCGGCACGAGATGGAGGTAGGATTTCGTGACTTCGATGGAATAGCCGAACGCGCCGTTGTATTTTATTTTCAGGCTGCGGATGCCGGTGCGTTCCTGCTCGGAACGCTCGAAATCGGAAACCCAGGTTTTGCTGTCGGTCGCGAGCGCGCGCAACCGGTCGAGTTCGGCGTCGAATTTTTGGCGGATGACGCCGCCTTCGGCGAGGTCGCCCGGCAATTCGTCGTTGAGCGCGGAATCAAGAAAGTCGCGCAGTTCCGAGCACGGCTCGATGTCGGCGGAGAGTTTTGCGATGTCGTCGCCGGTGCGGGAAAAATTTTCGAGCTCTTCGATAATTTCCGGCAGTTGCCGGAGCGTGTCGCGGATGCCGCCGAGTTCGCGCGGATTGCGAATTCGGTTTTGCAGCCGCGACAAAATGCGCTCGATGTCACGCACGAGCCGCAGGCGCTCCCGGATGCGCGCCGCGGCACCGGCGTGCCGCACGAGGTCGCCGACTTTGTTTTGGCGCTCGGTCGAGATGCCGGCGTTGAACGGCGGCGTGGCGAGCCAACGTGCCAGCAGGCGCGCGCCTCCGGCGGTGACGGTGCCGTCGATTGCCGCGAGGAGCGAGCTTTCGCGGTTGCCGCCGGAGCCGCGGAAAAGTTCCAAATTGCGTTGTGAGGCTTCGTCGATGACGAGCGATTCGCCGGAAACGTATTCGGAAATTTGATACAAATTTTTCGGTTTTTGGCAGAGCGAATCCGTCGCGTACGCGAGCACCGCGCCGGCAGCACCGAGTGCCGTGTGGCCGGGGGCGATGCCGAAGCCCTGTAAATTCAACACGCCCAAATCCTGCGCTACGGCGCGCTCGCCGGCGGCCGGTTCGAATTGCCATGCGGGGAGTTTCGAGACGAGTCGCGATTCGAGGAAATCGCGCACGCCGGCAATTTCACGCCAACCGGCGGCATCGTCGTCCGGCACGAGGATTTCGCGCGGATCGAGCGCGCCGAGCGCCGGAAGCAGGCGAACGGGGTCGCCGCTCGCGATGCGGAATTCCGCCGTCGAGAGGTCGAGCCACGCGGCGTGAAGGTTGCCGCGTTTGTCGCCGAAGAGCGCGAGCAGAAAGTTATTCCGGCGCGCGTCCAGATGCGAATCTTCGAGCGCGGTGCCGGGCGATAAAATCCGCGTGAGCGTGCGTTGCACGAGTTTGCCGGGGACGGGCGTGCCGACCTGTTCGCAAATCGCGACTTTTTTGCCGGCGGCGAGCACCTTGGGAATGTAACTGCCGGCGGCATGATACGGGATGCCGGCCATGAGTTGCCCGCCGCGCCGCGTGAGCGTGATGCCCAAGATGCGTGAGCCGATTTCGGCGTCGGCGTCGAACATTTCGTAAAAGTCGCCCAACCGGAAAAGCAGCAGCGCGTCCGCCGGAATCTTTTGGCGATATTCGCGATACTGCTGCATCATCGGGGTGATTTTCGACTCGGACGACATGGGGCGGAGAGGGAAAAGGGCGGTGCCGGAGACTCAATAAGAAAATCCGTGCGCGAAGTCGGCGCGGGCTTACGCCTCAGCAATACGGCGTCTCAATGTTTCAATTTCACGCCGGTAAATGCGTTCAACGGAAACGGCCAAATCCGAAAAATTGCGTCCGTCCGTTAAAATGCCGGTGCCGGCGCGCCGGTAAACCGGCTCGCGTTCCTCAAGCAGCAGGCGAATGCGTTCTTCCGGGTTTTCGGTCAAAAGCAACGGGCGGTGTTTTGACGATTTCGTGCGCCGGTAAATTGTTTCCGGCGACGCAAACAGGCAAATCACGACGCCGCGTGATTTGAGTAAATCAATCATGCCTTCCGGTAAAACAAGTCCGCCGCCGCACGAGACGATTGCTCCGATTGTCGGAATCCATTCCTCGATGCACTTGCGTTCAAGCGCGCGAAATGCCGGTTCGCCTTCTTTTGCGAAAAAATCGCGAATCGGCATTCGGATGCGCTGCTCAATGATTTGGTCGGTATCGACAAACGGCCGTCGCCAGCGCGAGGCAAGTAACCGCGCGAGCGACGTTTTCCCCGTTCCCATAACACCGGTGAGAAAGAGGTTCGGCGAAAATTTGTCCGGCACGTCATTTGCCATTATGGCCTGAGCAAATGCGCGGCCGACCGAGGGGGCAAGCGTGTTATGGCGCGACGCTTTTTATCGTCAGCGTGCCGGCGGCGAGATTGGCGCTTTCCGCCGTCAGCGTGATGTCGCCGGCGCGGGTGCCGGCTTGGAGAATCGTCGGTGCTATGCCGGCTTCGGCGGTGCTCGTCGCAGGCATGGCGAGGCGCGCGTCGCCGGCGGTGATTTTGAACGTCACCGGGATTTTATTTTCCGAAACAACGATTGTGCCGTCGGCATCGACGATGTCGGCGTAAACGAAAATCGCGTCGGCGCCGTCGGCGGCAAGCGGGCGTCCGAGCGTTGCGGCGCGCAGGCGGAGCGCGGCGGGTTTGCCGGGCGTTTTTGAAACGGATTCGGCGACGGCTTTGCCGGCGATGTAGCCGATGGCTTTGAGTTCTCCTTGTGCGTAATTTACCGGCACGAAGGTGAACGGCGGATGCGTGAGTTGTTTGCAGTTGCCGCCGTCAAAAATCGCTTTGGCGGATTTGTCGCCCTTGGCTTTGCCGGCTTGCGTGGCGGCGAAGGTGTCGGTGTTTGTCGCGAAATACATCGGGTCGGCTTCGATGCGATACGCGCCGTAATCGGTGTCGGGGCCGGAATCGGGTTTTTGCCGGGCGATTTCTTTGCCGTTTAAGACGAGCGCGACTTCGTCGCAATTCGAGTAAACGACGACCTTTGTCGGCGTCGCGCGCTCGGTCCATGTGTTGGCGATGCGCACGGTCGGGCCGGTGAAATCGGCGTTGCCGGCGAATGTCGCCGGTGTCGCCGGGCGTTGGCTTTGGAAGAAATAAAATCCCGGTTTCGGCAGCCGGTAATAATCGACTGCGCCCCATTGCGAGCCGAGTCCGGCGCCGGTTTCGTCGAGTTTGTCGAAGTTGCTGAGGTTGTCGTTGAACGCCCAAATCGCTTGGCCGATGGTGTGTTTCCACGAAAGATTTTTGTTCAGCGACCATTGCCAATTCCAGGCTTGGCGAAGCAGTTTTTCTTCGTCGGCGCCGCGCGGGACGCGTGTCGTGCTGCGCTGGCCGCCGAATTCGTAATCGGAGTATTCGCGGTGGAGGCCTTGTTTTATGCGGCTGTCGGGGTGAACGGTGCGGTTGTAAAAACCGGACCAAACGGAGTAGGGCACTTCGTAGTGCGAAACTTTTTTCGAGGCGTGCGTGTCGCCGCAGGTGAGCATTTGGTCGCCGGGATATTCTTCGTGCGCGATTGCGGCGCATTCGGCGTAGTAGTCGTCGCGGCCGTAGGTTTCGTTCAGGCTGACTTCCCAGAGCATCGCGCTCGCGTGGTTGCGGTGCCAACGCACCATTTCGCGAATGTTCTTTTTGCCTTCGCTTTTGAAGGAGTCGTTGTTTGCGAAAAATTGCCAGCCGGGCGTGCAGACAATCGCGATGAGGCCGAGTTCGTCGCAGGCGTCCATGACGGCTTCGTTTTGCGGATAATGCGCGAGGCGGACGAAGTTGAATCCGGCGTCTTTGATCAGGCGCAGGTCGCGATACTGCATGTTGTCGGCGGCGGCGTTGCCGAGCCACGGGTAATTCATGTGCCGGTTCGCGCCGGAGAGCATGACGTGTTTTCCGTTGAGGAAAAATCCGTCGTCGGTCGCCGCAACCGTGCGAATGCCGAAGCGCGTTTTTACGGCGTCGCAGAGGACTCCGTTTTTCGTGATGGTCGAGACGAGCGTGTAGAGCGCCGGCGTTTCGGGCGACCAAAGTTGCGCGTTTTTGATTTCGAGTGTTCCGGCAAAAGTGCGGTGCTTGCCGGGCGCGAGTTTGCCGGTTGGTGCGTTGTCGGCGGAGGCGGCGACTTCGTTGCCGGCGGGGTCGAGAACGATGTGTTTAATGGAAATTTTTTCGGATTTTGCGCCGTCGTTGCGCACGTCGGTTTGCGCGAAAATTTCGGCGCTGCCGCCGGTGATTTTTTCCGTGCGGACAAAAACGCCGCCGCCGGCCGGCACGTCGGCCTCGACTGCGTCGGTAATGTGCACCGGGTCGGTGACGACGAGGCGCACGTTGCGGTAAAGGCCGCCGTGGTAAGTGAAATCGACGTTGTCTTTGCCGGGCGGAAAGAGGGCGTTGGCGCGGTTGTCGAGATGCAGCGCGACGGTGATTTTTTCGCCGGGCGCGCCGGTAACGGATTTCGAGATCGGCAGCGTGAACGGCAGGTAGCCGCCGAGGTGCGTGAGCGCGAATTTTCCGTTCACCCAAACATCGGCTTTTTGCATCGCGCCTTCGAAGTAAAGTGAGACGTTTTTATTTTTCCAATCCGCCGGCACGTCGAACGTTTTGCGATACCAGCATTCGCCTTTGTAATAATTTTTCCCGGCATACGGACTTTCGGATTTTACGGCGTGCGGGAGGTTGACGCGTTCCCACGAAGCGGCGTCGAAATCCGGTGCCGCCGGTTTTGCGGTAAGCGCGCCGGCGTCGCCGGCGACGTCGAAATTTTCGAGCGAGAACGCCCAATCGAGATTAACGTTTTTCGCGCGCGATTCGGCGACTGCGGCGATTTTTGCTTCGTCGGCATTTTTTCCGCAAGGCGCGCATGCCGCGACAAGCCCGGCAACGACAACGAGCAAGGCTCGGAGGGTTGCGCTTTTTAGGCGCGCCGAGTTAACAATGGATTTCTTTTCGAACATAAGCGGAGTTGTTTAGGGCGTGTGATACACGTTTATGTTCCGCCGATGCGCGAATTCTTACGAACCGGCGCGTGATTCCCTGATTTTTAAAGTTGAAGGGATCGCCCCTCCATTGTTTTTACCGGATAAAATTTGTCCACGCGCGCTCCTCCGCCGCCGGCGGCGGGATGCCCGCTTTTTTTCCGGCGTCGATGCTCTTCAGGAGCCATGCCATGTTGGCGCCGAGCCGCCGGAGTGTTTGCATGCCTTCCGCGTCGCGCATGACTTCTTCCGGCGTGTTGCCGTGAACCATGTTCCAATACTGCGACGTGACCATCGGCATATTGTTTATCGCGAAATATTTGTTTAGTTGGTCGAGTGCGGCGGTCGCACCGCCTCGCCGGCAACTTACAATCGCCGCCGCCGGTTTCAGCCAAAATTTTTGGCCTTTGCCGTAAAACACGCGGTCGAGAAATGACGTCATCATGCCGGAAGCCGCCGCGTAATGTACCGGCGAGCCGAACACGAAAGCATCGAAATTTTCGGATTTTTCCAAGAACTCGTTCACGACGTCGTCGATGATACATTCGAGCGTCTCAATGCATTTTTTGCAAGCGAGGCAGCCGGAGACCGGCTTTGTGCCGAGTTGGAAAATCTCGGTGCCGACGCCGGCGGCTTCGAGTGATTTTGCGACTTCGGCGAGCGCCGTGTATGTGCAACCGCGGGCATGCGGACTTCCGTTGACGAGGAGGACGTTCATGCCGCCGTTTTTGCCGGAGCCGCCGGGGAACGACAATTTCCAAATTGTCGACGGGCGACCGGGTGCCGAGAAAATAAAACCGCGTGTCGGGCGATGAACGGCGGCTCAATTGCTCCGGGCAAGGCAAGTTAGCCGTTCATAACGCCGGTTTCGTTTTTTCTTTTCCGGTCGTCCGTCGACGCCCGGAGATCGTCGCCCTCGGAAGCGTGTAATTACTTTCCGGATACACCTCGCCGGCATCCGGGCACAAAAAAACCCGGCATGCTTGCCGGGCTTTTTTTCGACGTTTGCCGAGGATTAGCGTTTCGAGAATTGGAAACGTTTGCGCGCGCCGGGTTGGCCGCTCTTTTTGCGTTCCTTCATCCGGCCGTCGCGGGTGAGCAAGCCGGCTTTTTTGAGCGCAATGCGGGCTTCGGGCGTCATTTTTTCAATGGCGCGCGCGAGGCCGTGCGAAACGGCTCCGGCTTGGCTGTTGGGGCCGCCGCCGACTACATTGACGGAGACATCGAGCGCGCCTTCTTTTTCCGCAACCGTAAGCGGGCGGGCGGCGACTTTTGCCAACGTTTCCGTGTAGCAGTAAGTTTCGAGGGGCTTGTCGTTGACGACGAATTTGCCGGTGCCGGCGGTGATGCGGACGCGTGCCGAAGAGGTTTTGCGGCGGCCGACGGCGACAAAGGTGTCTGTTGTTTCGCTCATGTGCGTGAATTTTTTGAATTAAACGTTATCCCTTGAAGGCGACGGGATTTTGCGCGGTGTGCGGGTGGTCTTCGCCGGCATAAACTTTGAGTTTTTTGATCATCGCGTTGGCGAGTTTATTCTTGGGGAGCATGCCTTTGACGGCGTGTTCGAGAATGAACGCCGGCTTGTGCTTGCGCATGAACTCGACGTTGCGGCGATATGCCGTGCCGACCCAACCGGTGTAAAACATGTAGGTTTTATCGGTTTCTTTATTGCCGGTAAATTGGACTTTGTCGGCGTTGATGACGACAACATAGTCGCCGGTGTCAACGTGAGGCGTGTAGGTAGGTTTATGGCGTCCGCGCAATATGGCAGCGATCTTGACGGCGAGGCGTCCGAGCACTTGATCCTTGGCGTCGACGACATACCATGTCTTCTCGGTATCGTTCGCGGTCTTGGCTAACGTAGTTTTCATTTTGAAAAAGGAAGCGGGGAAGGTGGGAAGC
>JAVBUU010000012.1:0-11307 GCA_031555005.1 Opitutales bacterium
GCATCCGGAAATACAGCTTTCAACTCACCGTAACGCTTTGGAAATGAATCAAACAATCCGAGCCCGATGAAGAGACTGTTTACCCCGCAAAGGCGATCTTTAGTAAAATCTCCGGAAACTTGCGGCCCCTGCGCAATTACAAATTCCGGAGAAATAGCAAAGAAAACAAAAAAAACTAACAATGAGTACAGATTTTCGGTAAACACACGCATCTACTTTGCTTCCTTGTTCGCACGCTTAATAATTTCCAAAAGCGCTCCTTCGATCTCCTTGATGTCTAAGGAAGAAATTGGATGCGGCGCTTGAAAATCAATCCCTTTTATGTCGTCATAAACCGTCGCTCCCTTGGGAATCGTTAGGAAAAAATCGCCCGGCGAATAAGATTTATTTACTTCGATTGAATTTACGTCAATTTTTTGCCTACGAACATAAATGCCGTTTTCTTTTGTTAATATCGTTGTCGGGAACAGCCATCCGTTTTTTAGAGAAAATTCATCAGCAACCATTCCATTCGAGTCATCACCGATTTCCCCTTCGAGAATTTTCACCACCATTCCTTTTGAAGAACTGATAACATATCGCCTAACGCCGAATGCGGGAACGGTTATTTCATCATTGTTTACGGTAATCCCTGTTGATGAGCTCCGTGCATCTTTACTGTTAAACAAATCTAATAGCGTCTTTTTGGGGTCATAATAATAAAAGAACCAAAGATCAATACCCGTACGAACACTTGCTTCAATACGCGTTGTTTGAATACTGCTGACCGGATCTATTAGCTTAGAGGGATCGATGCAAAGATTCCTTTCTGTATTTGATACATTCCCTTGCAATACAACCAATTTCCCGTTCGCAACGGAAAATTGCTTAAACAAAGTTGTATCCGAATCTATTTTTAGCAGACTGCTTCGTTTCAAAACATCATCTTTCACATCCCATTGTACTTTATTAAGTGAAACAAGCGTCCAATTTTTTCCATCAGTGCTTTTTTCCTCAGTATACTTCAAAGATAATGTATCAAAAGGCCTAAGGTTTTGTCTCAACAAAGAAATCAAATGAACGGATCCTTTATTAATTTCTTTTAAATTTTCAACTGAATAAAAAATGTTTTTCTCTGCGCCAAATATCCCAACAGGAAATAAAATTGAGATAATTATCAACCCCTTCACGACTATAACTATAAAACTTATTGCGCTCGACAGCGTGCGTAACAAGCAATTTATCTTTTTCATTTTTGTTTTTTATCAAGTATGAGAAATCACTCTACAGGCGGCTTAGGCTGTTCCTCCGTTGTACAGGGAATCGCGCCTGAGTCTTTCCCCGGCGGTTTCCATTTTGGATAACGCCCACATGGGAAAGGCACACTTGGAGGCGTTGTGGATCTCATCCAAACATGTTCCTTTCCCTCTCTTCCAACAACTGATATCCTGGAAGGAGCATTGCAATTCAGCTTTTTTATTTCTCCTTTTTTACTAAAACCGTTAATAGATTTATCAGTTTCCTGTTCCGGTTTTGCGAGAAGATTCTTCTCACATTCCCATGCTTTAGTACCTAGCGCAAAATCACCCGCCTTACCTCGTTCCCCGTTAATGACACCATCTCCTTTCCATCCTACCGGGCATTGATTTTCTTTATCCGGCGCCGGCCCATAGCATATTTTCATTGGCGTCAAGGCTGCTGCCCCGCCCTTCTTCCGGGCGAGGCTGTTTAATTCCATCTCTTTCTCAATGGCGAAAATGCCAAAAAGAAAACTTCCTCCTAAAAGGATAGCTGCTACTTCTGTGTTTCTCATTTTTTTTCAAGAAAAAGTTTCTTTATCTCTTTTTGCCTAACAGTGAAACGAACTTCTTGGCGCGAGTGTTGGTCAAGCATCTTCACTTCTACATTATCGTCGTCTATATAATTGAAATTATAACAATTCGCGCCAACTCTAAACTCGACAATCCGATTGTCTTTATCAAATTTTTTCAAAGACAAAACATTACCGGTTTCCACATCCATTACCACTTCTCCGTCGGACAAGTAGTTTATTTTAGTGCCATTAAAAACATGACTTAACAACTCCCCGTTTTCATCGTAAAAACACTTCTCAACCAGGGATGCTTTCTTCGACTTATTGATCAGATAACGTGCCTTTAATTTGCCGGCTAACGCCGATGACGGCGGAAACTTTTCTATCTTCATTAAATCCGGAGTTCCCTGATCTTTCTCAATTTCAAGCCCTTTTTCCCAATCTTTACCAAAAACGGAGATTTCACCACTATCCCAAGTGGTGACCAAGCATTTTACACCTTCAATAAAATCAATTGAATACCGCCGACCATCGTTTCTTGTTAAATAATTCATTTCATCCCAATTGAAATATTGATTTCCGCTCAGACCCGAATCATAAACTCGTAATCCATTTTCATTAAATAAATAATCACGCCTGATAAGATTCGAGCGTTCTATTCCAACCAAAGAAGTGGATGTGCTTTTCAACTCACGTGTTTCTAAAAGTTTTGTGAAGGTTGGACGTTTTGCCAATTTTAACATTGCCTTTTTATCGCTAAAACAAAGTTCGTATTGTTTTTGCCCGGCCTCAGTGCACCTTGAAGACTTTAATGATGCCAAAACTTTATTGTCAGATCTTAATTTGGTCACATTTTTACCCTCAATTAGGTATTCAACAATGACCCCCTCCGGGGACTTCATGCGCTTCAATTTATTTTCTTTGTCGTAAATCAACTCCCAGCCGCAACTTGCCTGAAGAATTGTTCTATTGCGTTCGATTCTCCCTTTCCAGCCGGCGCCGGTCAATTGCGTTGCGATTTTTCCCCGCGTGAGCGTTTCCGTATGCCCGTCCGGCAGGCGCAGGAGAAATGTTTTATCGTCCTGCGGAATTAAGACGGATTCGAAAAGCGCCAAATTCCAACCCGGACCCAGCAATCCGTTATTCGTCCCCACAAGCCCTTCCGCCGGCGAAAATCCCAAGTTAATCGGCAAAACGAGTCTTTTGCCGTCTTTGTCACCTTTCGCATTTTCAAGCGAGATCTCCCCGAGTTTTTCCCAATAGACGAAACGGTAACTGCCGTCATCCGCAAACGGCATGCTCGGTGTCGTCCAGGAAATCCCGCAAGCATCACAAAATGCCGGCACCGCCAACGCGAGAAACGAAAGGAAGAAAAAACGCGCCGCGCCAAGCGCACGCCGAAGTGAAAGAGAGTACATAACAAACAGCCTACTGACCGAGGGGCGTGAAAGCACGAAGGCGGCCGCCTGTAAAGAAAAACTTTTTATTTTTTCGCATTCGTGCCGGGCCGCACGCGGGCGCGCCTTGCAGACAGGGACAGCGCACTGCGCCTGTCTTTCTTGCGCGTATCCGGAATTTAAATACAATCGCTTCCTCCGGCGCAGCGGCGTTCGATTTCTTTAGTTTAGGCGCCGGCAAACATCACGGCCTTGGCCGCCGGCTCCGATGCGAGTTGCTTTGTGTTCCGGAAAATCACGCATTTCGGCCTGAGCGCAGATCACTCCGAGACGTATTCAATACAGCGGCTCGTAAAGGCATCGTTCGGAAGCGACGCTCGCGAATGCGGCAAGGATGCCGGCATTTCAAATCGTCGAAGGGAAATTCGAATCGCGCGGTGAAATAAAACCGGTTGCACGGCGGGGAACGGCGCGCGCATTGCCCCGAGAAACCGGTGCGTCGTCGAAAACCTCTTTGCCTTTCGTGAATCCGGGTCGTCAATCGACAATCTTGAAGATTGTCGATCCCGGACGCGACGCCGGCATTCCAATGTGAACGAAGGATGCTGTTGCAAAAGCGCCGGGCTTTATTCGCCGCTAAAAACAATGGCGTCGCGGCGCGCCCGGCGACGTCTCTTTTTAAAACACCTCTGCCGGCGCGAAAAACCGTTTGATTTCGGCGTTCGCGGACTCGACGCCGTCGGAGGCGTGGCAAATGTTCACCGTCGTGTCCGTGCCGAAATCGCCGCGAATCGTGCCCTTCGGCGCGTTGAGCGAGTTGGTCGGGCCGAGCAATTCGCGCACGCGCGCGATGACGTTTTCGCCGTCGAGCACGGCGACGACTACCGGCCGCGAGCCCATGAATTTCGCGAGGTTCGGAAAAAACGGTTTGTCGGCAACGTGCGCGTAATGCTCGCGCAAGAGCGCGTCGGTGAGGCGCATCATTTTGCAGGCGGCGACGTCAAAACCGGCTTTTTGAAAACGATCGAGCACGGCGCCGATGAGGCGTTTTTCCATGCAGTCGGGTTTGAGAATGATAAGTGTGCGTTCCATAAAAGTTATTGCGGGTGCTTTGAAATTTTAACGGTTGCCCGAATAAATGCGCCGGCAACAGTCTCCGGCAATGCCGTTTTGAATCATGCAAGAAAAACACGACATCCGTTGGGAACAACGTTTCCAAAATTTCGACAAGGCGTTTTTGCTGCTAAGCGGGGCGTTTAAAGCCGGCAGCGCAAATTTGTCCGACTTGGAAAAAGAAGGCGTGATTCAGCGTTTCGAGTATTCGTTCGAATTGGCGTGGAAGACGCTCAAGGATTATCTGGAGACCGGCGGCGTTATCATTTCGCCGGTGACGCCGCGCGATGTCATCAAAGCCGGTTTCGCGGCAAAAATCATCGAGGACGGCCAGGCATGGATCGACATGCTCAATCACCGGAATTTGCTTTCGCACACTTACGATTTCGACGTTTTCGACAAAGCGGTGCGCGAAATAGAAAACCGTTATTTGCCGGCAATCGCGCGTCTGCACGCATTTTTCCGGAACGCCGAATCATGAACGCGCCCTTCGGACTTTTGCCGCCGGCGCACGATTTGATTTGCGACGTTTTGCGCCGACATCGCGCAGTCGTCGAAGCCCGTATTTTCGGTTCGCGCGCGAAGGGCACGCACACGCCGCAATCGGATGTCGACATTGCGCTTTTCGGCGAACTTGACGATTTGGCTGCTTCGGAAATCGAAGCGGAATTGAACGAGTTGCCGTTGCCGGTGCGCTTCGACGCCGTTCGTTTTTCCGGCATAAAAAACGACGCGCTCCGGGAGCATATCGAGCGCGTCGGGAAAAATCTATTTCTTCGCGATTAAGCAAACGGCGTGAACCACGATGCCGAGCCCGGCGCCGATGTCGTCGAGCTTTTCGTTGGTGCCGGCTTTAACGCCGACGCAATCCGCCGGTATGCCGAGCGCGCCGGCGAGCATTGTTTTCATCGCGGCGATGTGCGGGCCGATTTTCGGTTTTTCGGCGATAATCGATGCATCCACATTTTGGATACAATAGCCGATTTTTCCGATTTCCTCGACGGCGCGGCGGACGATTTCGAGCGAGTTCATGCCGGCGCATTTCGGGTCGGTGTTCGGGAAATAATGCCCGATGTCGCGCAGGCCGCCGGCGCCGAGAATCGCGTCGGCAATCGCGTGGCAAAGCACGTCGGCGTCGGAATGCCCGTCGGGGCCGATGTCGGAAGGGATTTCAACGCCGCCGAGGATGCAGCGCCTGCCGGCTTTTAATTTATGAATATCGTGTCCGATGCCGATGCGGAAGGGCGGTGTCATGCGGGAAATAAGAAATGAGAAATCAGAAATAAGAAAGGGAAAAGGCGCACCGGCGGTTTTTGCGAAAAACTTATTCCGCATGAGGACACTAAGAAAACGGGACGCCGTTTTTATTAACCGCAAAGAACGCAAAGAGCACAAAAGAGTTATTTCGACGGCGATTGAAGGCGGATCTTTTTTCAGAGCACTTTCGGAAAAACAGTCTTTGTAATTTTTACCTTCTTTGCGGTTAATTGTTTCGTTTCCGTTGTTCTCTCCGTGATCTCCCGTGCAAATTTCATCGAAAAACTCGCCGGCGCGAAATTTCCGGACAGCATTTAGGCCATGAGCTTGGAACAAATCATCGTCGGAGTCATCGTGCTCGGCGCCTTCGTTTTCGCCGTCGTTTGGCTGCGGCGCGCGGTGACGAAAAAAAATGCCTGCGGCAACTGCGCCTGCGGCAAAAAATTCAAATAATTTTTGCGCATGAGAATCACCGGCGGCAAGGCGCGCGGCATTCAATTAAAATTGCCGGCGCGCGGCGAAATTCGCCCGGCGACGGATTACCTGCGCGAAGCGGTGTTCTCGTCGCTCGGCGCGTTCGTAGATTTTGCGCGCGTGCTGGACGTTTTTGCCGGCACGGGCGCTTACGGTTTGGAGGCTTTAAGCCGGGGCGCGTTGAACGCGGTGTTTGTCGAAAAAAATCCGGCGGCAGTCGCGGCGATTAAAATGAACCTCGCCGCAGTCGAGAAATCGATCGGCGAAGTTTTGTCTCCTTCCAAAATAATCACCGGCGACGCGCTGAAACCGCTGCCGGTAACCGGCGAAAATTTCGATTTAATTTTCTGCGACCCGCCGTGGGAACTTTGGAAAAACGAAGCGCCGGCATTGATCGAAAAATTAGCCTCGATTGCGAGCGGCGCGGACGCGCGCATCATCCTCGAAGCGCCGGGCGAATTTTCGCCGCCGGTGCCGGCGGGCTGGAAAATCCACCGCTCGCTCGCGAAGGGAAAAAGTCAGCCGGCGGCGACGATTTTAAGGCCGTTACCGGCGCAACCGTAGGCCTTGCGCGGCGCGCAAACAAAAAACCCGTTCCAAGAAGGAACGGGTTTTTAAATGGAGCGGGCGAACGGGTTCGAACCGTCAACATCCACCTTGGCAAGGTGGTACTCTACCAATTGAGCTACGCCCGCGTAAAAGAGGTGAGCGAAGGTGAAATTTTACGATCCCTTGTCAAGCTTTTGAGCGAAATTTGTTCGAAGATTTTTCGGCACCGGCAAGAAACCTGATTTTTCCAAGGCCTCTGCCATCGCTTCGCCGAAAACTGTTTTGGCAAGCGGCGCCACCGCCGCCCGGTTTTTCTTCGGGAAAACGAGGTAGAGCGGAATTTGCAGCGGATAGTCGCCGTTGAACAAGTTGCTCGGCGTCGGCTTGTAAGCATTTTCGCCGCGAGCGCGCGCCACGGCGAGGGTTTTCACGCCGTCATTTGCCGGCGGTGCGGCGACAATCGCGATGGAATTAATTGTCGACAACGCGTTTTCCGCCGCGAGTTGCTCGCTCGGCGAAAATGTGACGCTCGCCTTGAATTCTTTGTTGTTGAGGACGCGATTGCGAAAAAGCGTGACGGCCATGCCGTAGTCCCGGGGCGTCGCGACGCAAAAAATCGGCGTGTCCATCCCGCTTCCGGGCACATCGCTCCAGCGCCGAATGTCAACCGCTTGCGCAGCGCCGAAAATGCCGGCAAGCATCGTGCAGTCAATTTGAGCAATTTTGTTTTGTGTGCTCACGGCGATAACGGCGACTTGAAAAGCCAGCGGGACCGCCTCCCACTCGCCTTTTGCGATTTCGGCGACAGCCTTGACGTCCGGCAACATGAGCAACGCCGCATCGGCCCTGCCCTCGCGGAGTTTCTTTTCGCCCGTGAGACTGCCGTCGAACGTGATTTTAAGACCGCCGTTGATTTTATCGTTGAGTCCCGCGAGGCACTTTTCGGGCCCGGCCGCCAGCAAATCGGATCCGGCAAGATTCAGGCCGGACGCGGACGGCGCAAACTGCGCGAGCGCGACGCCGGCGGAAAAAATTGCGGCGCGCGAAATCGACTGAAAAAAGTTCATGCGCCCGAAGGAAACGTCTTTGCCGGAAAGCGCAAGCCGGAGCACCGCGCAAAATTGCCCGCCGGATTTCTTGCCGGATGCATGTTTTTGTTTTTCCCGCTCGACTCATGTTTCCCGGATTTTTAACTCGCGAATCTCACGCCACCACGCACGCCTTCCATCCATGAGCGAATCACTGAAACACGAATGCGGAATTGCCTTTGTCCGGCTGCTTAAGCCGCTCGACTATTACGAACAAAAACACGGCTCTCCGCTTTACGGATTCAACCAGCTCTTTCTCCTCATGGAGAAACAGCACAACCGCGGGCAAGACGGCGCCGGCATCGGCTGCGTGAAAATCGACGCCCCGCACGGCCAAGCGTTCATGTTCCGCGACCGCGACCCCTCCGGCCAAGCGCTCACGCAGATATTTTCGCGTCAGTTGGACGCCTATAACGCAATGGTCGCCTCCGGCACCGTTTTGCCGGAATTTCCGAAAACGGTAAAAGAGCATTTCGATTTCGGCGGCGAAATCCTCCTCGGGCACCTGCGTTACAGTACTTCCGGCACGGCCGCCGACGCGAGCGCGTGCCATCCGTATTTCCGCAAAAGCATTTGGCCGACGCGCAATTTGATGCTCGCCGGCAACTTCAACATCACGAATTCCCGCGATCTCAACGAAAGCCTTGTCGCGCGCGGCGCGCACCCGATTTTCTCGACCGACACGCAATCGCTCCTCGAAGAAATCGGGTTCTGGCTCGATGAAGAACACACGAACCTTTACCACGAATTGCGCGACAAAAACGGCATGGCCGGCGCGGAAATCCCGCCGATTATTTCCAAGCGTCTCGATATCGCGAAAATCCTCCGGCAAGCATCCAAAAACTGGGACGGCGCTTACACGCTCATCGGGCTCATCGGCAACGGCGACTCCTTTATTCTTCGGGATCCCAACGGCATCCGCCCCTGTTTTTACCTGAAAAACAACGAGGTCTTTGCCGCCGCCTCCGAGCGCGCCGCGCTCATGACGATTTTCGCCGCCAAAAAAGAAGACATCGTCGAGCTGCGACCCGGGCACGCCATCATCATCAAAAGCTCCGGCGAAATCGTCGAAGAGGAAATCCTGCAGGCGCGCGCGCACAAACACTGTTCCTTCGAGCGCATTTATTTCTCGCGCGGCAACGACCCGGAAATTTACGCCGAGCGTAAAAAACTCGGCGCCGCGCTTGTTGACGATGTCCTGCGCATCATTGAAAACGACTTCGAGCACTCCGTTTTTTCCTTTATTCCGAACACCTCCGAAGTCGCGTTTTACGGCCTTATTCACGAAATGTACCGGCGGTGGCGCGTCGGGGCGCATACCGAAATTCTGGCCGCCGCCAAAGCCGGAACGCTCGACGAAAAACTCTTGGACAAACTCCTGTTCCAAACCTGGCCGCGCAGCGAAAAAGTCGCCCACAAGGACATCAAATTGCGCACGTTTATTTCCGGCGAAAAAAGCCGCACGCGCATGGCCTCGCACGTTTACGACATTTCTTACGGTGCCGTGAACGAGGGCGACAACCTCGTCGTCGTGGACGATTCCATCGTGCGCGGCACGACGCTCCGGCAGTCGATTTTGCGCATTTTATCCAGCCCAAATCCCAAACGAATCATTGTCGCCTCCACCGCGCCGCAAATCCGTTATCCGGATTGTTACGGCATCGACATGTCGGAGATGGGCAAATTCCTCATTTTCCAATCCGCCGTCGAACTCTGCAAAGAAACCGGCAACGCCGAAATCCTGCGCGAGGTCTATGAAGACTGCGTTCGCCAATCGGCAAAGCCGGAATCCGAAATGGTCAACCACGTCGCGCGCATTTACGCGCAATTCACCGACGAGCAGCTTTCGCGCAAAGCCGCCGAACTGGTTTTCCCGAAAAACATCGGCTGGAAAGGCGAGCTTGTCTTCGTTTTTCAATCAATCGAAAACCTGCACAAATCGTGCCCGACGAGCCTCGGCGACTGGTATTTCACCGGCGAATATCCGACGCCCGGCGGTTACGCGACGCTCAACCGGTCTTACATAAATTACTTCGAAAATCGCGACGGCCGCGGGTATTAAAAGAATTCCCGGAAATTTTCCGCGACGCGTTTCGCGAAAATTTCCGCCGGCAGCCCGAGCAATTCCGCCGTTTTCGCATAAAGCCCCGGCAGCGAAAAGATGTCGCCGCCGGCGTCCGACGCGTCCGATTCGAGCAAGAGCCGCTCCGCCGGCAACGCCGACAACAACGCGCGCGTCGCCGGCAATTTTCTTTCCGAAAAATGTTTTTCCGAGAGCGAAAAATACGCGCCGAATTTCAAAAAAACTTTCGCTTGCTCCGGCGAGCCGCCGTAGCCGTGCAGTAAAAATCCGCGCGCCGGCAACGCCGGCGACTCGCGTAAAAATTTTTCCAGCGCGCCGAACGCGCGCACGCAGTGCAAAACCGCCGGCCGGTTTAACGCGCGCGCCAAGTCGAATTGCGCGCGCAGCGCGATTTCCTGCACCGCCGGATTGTTGCCGGCGACGGCATAATCCAACCCGATCTCGCCAACCGGCGCCGCCGGGAATTTTTCACAAAATTCACGCAATTTCGCCGGCCACGCGGGACGCGCGTTACCGGCAAACCACGGATGCAGCCCGAAGGCAGGCACGACAAAATCGGGTAAATCTTCCGCCAACGCCGCCACGCGCGCCCAATCGTTTTCATTCGTCCCGTTGATGACGATTTTCGCGATGCCGGCGGCACGCGCACGGGCTGCGATTTCCCCGGCGTCGCCGGAAAATCGCGCGTGTTGCAGGTGATTATGAGCGTCGAAAAGCATCACGCGCGGACATTTTTGTTCACATTTTCGCCGGATTGCGATTGCCCGGAACGAGCGTTTTTTCAGGCGGATAAAAACCGCCCGAACCCGCGGACAAGAATGTCCGCGCTACGCCGTTTCCTTCTTTTTTCGCGGCGCGGCTTTCGTTTTCTTTTCCGCCGGTTCGTCGCCGGATTTCTTCTTTACCGGCGCTTTTTTCTTTGCCGGTTTTACCGGCATTTCTTCAGCGGGGGCTTCCGCCGGTTTCACGTCGGCTTGCGGTTTAAATTCAGGTGCCGGCGTGCCTGCCGCCGATATCGGCGGGATAAATTCCGGCGCTTCCGATTTCGTTTCGCGCGGCGGCGGCGGAATAAATTCGCGGACGGCAGGCGCCGGCGTTTCGTTCGCAACGGGCGCATCGGGCGGACGGGGCGGCGGCGTTCCCTGTTGCGCATTGCGGCGCGCGATGCGTTCCAATTGCTGCGGCGACGGCGGTCGCGGCCAATGCCAGTTTTGCGGATACGGCGAATGTTGCGGCGCGTTGCCGTTGTTTTGATTTTGTGCCGGCGGCGGTTGTTGCCGCCGGTCGTTTTGCCGGTTGTCCCGGCGGTCGTCCTGCCGGCGGTCGTCCTGCCGGCGGTTATTGTCGTTGCGCCGGTCGTCGCGTTGGTTTTGTCGGTGTTGCGGCGTTTGTTGCGAAGCGATTTCCTCGGCTCCCGGCGCGTGGATGCGCATTGCCCCGGAGCGCGGCGGGCGTTGCGGCTGCCGATTTTCTTGGCGATTGTCCCGGCGCTGTTGCTCCGGTTGCGGCCGGTTTTGTTGCCGGTGCTGCGGTTTTATCAAATAAGCCAATTCC
>JAVBUU010000111.1:0-2894 GCA_031555005.1 Opitutales bacterium
AGTGCGTGCCGCGAAAGCCGCGTTTTACAGAGAACAAAATAAAACGCCGGAGATGCTCGCGGCGTTGCGCGAAGTTGTCGCCGCCGATCCCGCGCACGGCATCGGCAAGGGCGCGCAGGGGTATTTGGACTTTTTGGAAAAACCGGTCGTCTTGCCGAACGGTTGGTGGAGCCACGCGTGTTGCCGCATCCCCGGCGTTTGGCTTGTCGATGCCGCCGGCGTCGTAAAAACGCCCGGACGTTACGAAGTCGCGATGGAGCACACCGCAGGCTATGATTGGCAGCGGATTTCGGAGGTCGCGCTTGTCGCCGGCGACAAAGTCTTGGCGACGAAAAAGACGAACGAACGCGTCGGCCCCGGCAACAAACGCATCGCATGGGAATTCGATTTGGCCGAAACGCCGCCGCCCGGCGCGACCGTTCGAATAAACGTGTTTTCCGAAGGCGGGCATCGGGTTTCCGAAGGACTCGTGACCGTGAAAAAATTGTAGTTTCCCGCCGTACTTCCGTTCGAAAAACCAAGCTTTCATGTCATGAAACTTTTAAAAATTTTTGCTCTTCTTATGCCGTTCGCGGCGCTGCCGGCTTTCATATTGTCGGGGTGCGGACGGGATACCTTCGTCGCCGGCGAGGACCTTGATAAATTTTGCGCGGCGTTGTCGGCCAAAGTCGATTCGGCGCTCGTCGCGCCGGAGACGGCGAAATCCGACGCCGCAACGCTTGAACTCGCGCGCGCCGAGTTGCTCTGGCTTGTCGGCGTTGACAGTTTGAAGTCCGTTTTGAAAAAAGAAAACGGCGCGGCGTTTTTGGAAAACTTTTTGAACAACCGTGTTTGGCTCGAAAAATTCCTCGTCTCCGGCCCGGTTGACGCCGGCGTGCCGGCGACCGAAGGGCTGTCCGTGCTTTGCGACCTTTGGAATTTTGATCGCGCCGGCGTCGAAGGAAAATTCAATTCGCTCGCGACAGCCGTTGCCGTGAACTACGCCGCCGTTCCGTTTCGCACCGAGGCGAAATCGCTGGAAATCGACCCGTTCCGCCGGACGACGCCGGTTGACCGCTACGCGTTTTTCCGCGACGCGGACAACGCCGGCCGGCTCGACCCGATGTTCGACACGCTTCGCACGTGGGAATTGCGTTTTGTCGTCGATGCGCCGCTTGACAACGACGCGCTGCGCTGGGCGCTCGATAACGTCAACGTCCCGCTGCGCGATTATCCGGAGGCTTACACGATGAACGGATACCGGCGGATAAACGCGTTCGGCGATTCGGTTCACGGCCCGCTGTATTACATGCCGTGGCGTGCGACCGAAAACCGCATGATCAGCATACTCAAACGCGGCGGCGTGTGCGGCGCGCTCTCGACCTTCGGCGCGACTGCGGCGCAGGCGCACGGGATTCCCGCTTATCCGGTCGGTCAGCCGGGCCACTGCGCTTACGCCGTGCGTATTGCGCCGGGCAAATGGACCGGCGGCACTTTTGGCGCGCACGCCGGTTTGCCGCTCCATTATTTTTGGGCGCAGAGCACGTATTATTCCGTGCTCATGGAAGAAGCGTTTGCCGATGACGCGAAAATTCTTGATTCGACGCGCGACCTCTGGATTGCCCGGCGCGCATTCGGCACCGGTAAATTCGATGCCGCCGAAAACGCCTGCCTCGCCGCAATCGCGGCGCAACCGGCAAACTTCGACGCATGGGCTTTGCGCATTGATATTGCGGAAAAAAATCCGGCGACGACGCCGGCGGATCTGCAAAAAATCGCCGACGATATTTTGGCAAAACTTTCGAATCACATGCGTCCGGCTTGCGATTTACTTGCGCGTTTTGAGGGCAAGCTTTTGGCCGGGAAAACGCCGGCGGAAAAAATCGCTTGGTTTACCCGTGTTCACGAAACACTCTCGCGGACGAAAGGGGAAATTTCCTGGCATTGGCGCGCGGACGATTTGCTCGGCCGGCAAGTCGCACAACTTCCCGCCAATCTCGACGACCGCTTGGCGCTTTTCAAAAAAGCCGTCGCGCTGCACGCGCGGACGAGCGACGAATTCCTCGGCCAATTACTCGATTGGGGCGTGAAAAATCTCGGCGGCGCGGAAAAAAGCATCGAAGCGCTTGCGGAGGTCGTGAGCGAAGGCGAAGGCGACATTAACGCGAAATCCGCCGAAAAAATTCTCGGCACCGCGATTCTTGCCTCCGCCAAAGCGAAATCGTTGCCGGCGTTCCAAGCCGCCGTGAAAGCCGCCGACAAATACGTACAACCGACGATTAATTTTAAACTCGACCGTCCGGAAGGGCTGAAAATCGTCTCCGCCGACGGGCTTTTAAGCACGAGCACCACGACGCCTTGGGATTTACCGCTTACGCACGGCAACGTGCTTACGGAAAAGGGCGGATTGTTTCACACCGCCGCCCAAAAAACACCGTCGGCAACCGTGCAATTGAACGGGGCGAAAAAACTTACCGGCATTTTAATCGTCAATCGCGACCAATATCCGGCGCGCGCCAAACCGCTCATTGTTTCGACTTCGACGGACGGCGCGACGTGGACGAAAATTTGGGAATCGAACGACGTGAAGCCGCAATGGTTCATTCCTTTGGAAGGTAACGGGGTAAAGGCCGTTTACGTGAAAGTGACGTCGAAACACGACGTGAAGGATTACTTCCATTTGCGCGCGATTGTCGTTTACGGCGAGTAAACGGACGATTCGCGACTTGTAAAAACCGCCGGCGGCCTCGAAGCCCGGCGGTTTTTCGTTTACGAATTTTTCACGGGAACTTAACAAATTCTTGACAATTGAAGTGCGCTCCCGCCAAAATTCACACCATTATGAAGAAATTAGATTTGCGGCAAAGCACGGTTGACCCGACGGCAGCGGCGAACTTATTGGTGTCTGTCGAGTT
>JAVBUU010000151.1:0-3033 GCA_031555005.1 Opitutales bacterium
GCGCAAACCGGCACCGGCAAAACCGCCGCCTTCGCGCTGCCGACGCTGCAACGCCTCGAAAAACATACCGGCATCCCGCGCTGCCTCGTCCTCGTGCCGACCCGCGAGCTGGCCGTCCAAGTCGAAGAAAATTTTAAAAAATACGGCGAAGCCGCCGGACTCAAAATCACGCTGCTCTACGGCGGCGTCAGTTACGGCACCCAAGTAAAAGCGCTCAAAGCCGGCACGGACGTCATTGTGGCGACGCCGGGACGCCTGCTCGATTTGCAAGGACAACGCCTGGTGCACTTGGACAAAATCGAAACGCTGATTTTGGACGAAGTGGACCGGATGCTCGACATGGGCTTCATCGAAGACGTCTCGCGCATCATCAACATGTGCCCCAAATCCCGGCAAACGCTGCTGTTTTCGGCGACCGTGGACGCCTCGATTTTGAGCATCGCGAAATGGGCGCTGCGCGACCCGGAAATTGTCGACGTGCGTTCCGGCGCGACGGCGGCGGACACCGTCGAGCACTACATTTTCCCGGTCGAGAGTTACCAAAAATACGATTTGCTTTTGGCGTTGTTGGAGAAAACGGACTTCAAAAGCGTGATCGTTTTCACGCGCACGAAACGCGACGCCGACCGCATTACGGAATGGGTGGAATCCACCCGGCACACGGTTTCGACGATGCACGCCGACCGCTCGCAAAAAGAACGCGCCGAGGCGCTTGCCGGCTTCAAATCCGGAAAATATCAAGTGCTCGTGGCAACGGACATCGCCGCGCGCGGTCTGGACGTTCGCGGCATTTCGCACGTCATCAATTACAACGTGCCGGAGCACCCGGAAGATTACGTCCACCGCATCGGCCGCACCGGTCGCGCCTCGCAGGAAGGCGAAGCGTTCACGCTTTTTTCGCCGGACGAAATCATGCACCTCCAAGCCATCGAGCGGCTGATCGGCAAAACAATCGAACGCAAAAAACTCGACGGATTTAAATATCGTTTTGAACCGATGATGAGCTCCGGCGCGCCCGGCGCACCGGCGGTCAGAACCGGCGGCGGCGGACTTCGCCGGCGGTAAAGGAGAAATTCAAAATAAAAAAAATTAACCGCAAAGAACGCAAAGATCGCAAAGCGGGATTCCCGAAACAATTTTCTTCGTAAGAGTTTTTTTCGCGTTAAAAAATGTAATTAGAATTTAATTACAAATTCCGCCCGAATAATTCGATTTTTCTTAATAAAAAATCCGCTTTGCGATCTCTGCGTTCTTTGCGGTTAAAACTAAAGTTCCGATTTCTCTAAAAACGTCCCTAACCCATGACAGCCGCCGGCGACAGCGAAAATGAATTTTTCATGCGGCGCGCGATTTCGCTCGCGCTTCTCGCCGCCGGCGACACGCATCCGAATCCGCTCGTGGGCGCGTTGATTGTCGAAAACGGAAAAATCGTCGCCGAAGGTTTTCATGCGCGCGCCGGCGAACCGCACGCCGAAATTGCGGCATTGCGCGCGCTCGGACGCGCGCCGGTGCCGGACGCGACGCTCTATGTCACGCTCGAACCGTGCAGCACCTGCGGACGCACCGGCGCATGTACCGACGCGATTTTGCGCGCCGGCATTCGCCGCGTTATCGTCGGCGCGGTTGACCCGAATCCGGCGCACGCCGGCCGGGGATTGGAAATTTTAAAAAACGCCGGCGTAGAAATTATTGCCGGTATTTCGGCAGGCGAATGCACCGACATTAATTTAATTTTCAACCGGTGGATTTTAAAAAAATCGCCGCTGCTCGCGCTGAAAACCGCGACGACGCTCGACGGCAAAATCGCGACCGCCGCCGGCGAATCGCAATGGATCACCGGCAACGCGGCGCGCGAAGACGTCATGCGCCGGCGCCGGTATTTTCCGGCAATCGCAACAAGCTCCGGCACGGTGCTGGCAGACAATCCGCGCCTGACCGCGCGCGTCGCCGGCGAACCGGAATTTTGTCCGACGCGATTCGTTTTCGACCGCCGGCTGCGTCTGGCGGAGCATCCGGCGTTGAATGTTTTTTCGGATAATTTTTCCGAAAAAACCGTTATTGTAACGACCGCCGGCAACGGCGACGCTGCGCGGCGCGACCGGAAAAATTTGCTGCAAGACCGGGGCGTGAAAATTTGGGAAATCGAAAAATCCGGCGCGGCGTTTTTCGGCGAATTTAAAGCGCGCTGCGCGGACGCCGGCATTTGCGGCATTTGGTGCGAAGGCGGCGGCGCGTTTCTCGGCGCGTTATTGAATTCCGGATACGCGGATTATTTTTTCCAATACGTCGCGCCGACGATTGCCGGCGACGCGGGGTGGTTGCCGGCGATTGCCGGAAAAGAAAAAAAGTCGCTCGGCGAGGCCGTGCGACTTTCAGACGTCCGCCGGGAATTTTTCGGCGACGATATTTTGATCCGGGGTAAAATTTAATTTCCCTCAGCTCCCGGGTTTCGTCGCGGGCACCGCCGCGAGTTCCGCCGGGAGCGCATCGGCCGGATACGTCGGGAAGCTCAGTTCGAGCAGCGAAATAAAGGGTGCCGAAAATTTTGTCGTGCCGTTGGAACGATCAACGAGCGCCGTGACCGCCGCCGGCTCGCCGCCGCAGTTTTTCACGATGTCGAGGCATTCCTGCACCCGGCCTCCGCGCGTGACGACGTCTTCGACAACGAGGATTTTTTCGCCGGCTCCGATTTTAAAATTCCTGCGGAGGACGAGTTTGTCGTTTTCTTTTTCGGCAAAAATGAAGCGTTTGTTCAGTTGCCGGGCGACTTCCTGCCCGATAACAAGCCCGCCCATCGCCGGCGCAAGCACGGCGTCGCATTGAATTGCCGCGAGCTTGGGGCGCAGGAGTTCGACGAGGCGCGTGACCTTGTCGAGGTATTGGCAAACTTGCGCGCATTGGAAAAAGTGCGCGCTGTGCAATCCGCTGCGGAGAATAAAATGGCCGCTGAGCAGGGCCTTGGTTTCGCGGAAAATGCCGAGCACTTCGGCGTTCGTATCGGCGGGAGGAGTTGTCATGGGATTTCGGATACGC
>JAVBUU010000065.1:0-5108 GCA_031555005.1 Opitutales bacterium
GTCCGTTATTTATTTCGCCGATAACGCGCATTGTCCCTACGGACCGCGGACGCAGGAGGAAGTCGTTTCGTTTTGCGAAAAAATTACGCGCTTTCTTTTGGAAAAAAAATGCAAACTCATCATCGTCGCGTGCAACACGGCGACGGCGATGGCGATTGATTCGTTGCGCGAAAACTTTGCCGTGCCGTTTGTCGGCATCGAACCGGGCGTGAAGCCGGCGGCACTCGCGACACGCACCGGCGTCGTCGGTGTTTTGGCAACGGCGGGGACATTCAAGAGCCGGCGTTTTAATGTGATTAAGACGCGCTTTGCCGGGCAGGTGAATTTCGTGACGGCGGAAGGAAGCGGCTTGGTCGAACTTGTCGAAGCCGGCAAAACCGGCACGCCGGAGGCGGAACATCTTTTGCGAAAACATCTCGAACCGATGCTCGCGGAAAACATCGACCATCTGGTTTTGGGCTGCACGCATTATCCGTTTTTGGAGGACGCGATCCGAAAAATTGTCGGACCGTCGGTTTCGTTGGTGATGCCGGGAGCTGCGGTGGCGCGCCGCGCGCGGTTTTTGCTGGTTGAGCAAGGAATGCTTGCCGGCGGGGAACCCGGCGACGCCCCGGAAAAAGCCCCCGCCCGGGGCGAATACGAATTTTACGCAACCGGCAGCCCTGAAATTTTGCGGCGAATGCTTGGCGAAATGTCCGTGTCGGCGGAGCCGGCAGTTGTCCGGTTGTAATTATTTTCCAACTACGAAAGATTTTTCTTGTCAAAGACGGCGGAATAAAACACACACGCACCCTCGAATTTTCGGGGGTATAGCTCAGTTGGTTAGAGCGTCTGCATGACACGCAGAAGGTCGCAGATTCGAGTTCTGCTACTCCCACCATCTCAAAAGCCCGCATGTGATCGTGCGGGCTTTTTCATGCCTGTTTGTTAATAGAATTACCTCTGCCGGCATCCGTCTGAATCGCATCCCGTTTGTTGTATTTTGCATTATTGAAGTTATTCTTGTTTCCTTTCCGTCGTTCCTTTGACGGAAATTCCACCTGACACTAATACTCAATACGAACCCTCTATGTTGTTTTTTCAAAAAATATCCTTCCGCACGTTGTTTGCCGCTTTGGCATTAATGCCGCTTTTGCCGGCAGTCGCGGAGGAAAATGCGGCGCAGCCGGTAATAAACTCGCACGAGCCTGACTCTAAAGCGGATAAGGCGGGAGAAATCCGGGATTTACTTTTCGGGCAGACATTTGATTCCGAGGAAGATTTTACGAAGGCGTTGAAGGAGGCCGAGGCGCTCGGTGCCTCCGGTCAACTTTTGCTTGAGGCGGAGATCGCCCGGGTTGTTATTCAAAACGGAGCCGGCGATGCCGGCGCGCTGGCCAAGCGCCTGGAAGCTTTCGGCGAAAAGTGGGATGCCGAAAACGCGGTCGGGTTGCGCGGCCAAAAAACGGTGACGCTCTTTCTTCATCTCCTGAAGGCAAAAGATGCCGTCACGAAGAAGGACTTAAAAACGTTTCGCGCCGAAGCCGCCGAGGCTGCTTGGATCGAGCCCGGCGTGATGCAGCTGCTTCAACGCATGAATGCCGCAGGCATGAGTTCAAAAACAGAACAAATGCCGGAGTTTGTCGCGTTGGATAAAGCGATTGCCGAAGGTGCCGAAGAGGGCGTGCGCAAGGCTTTTATCGCCGCGATTTGGGCGGATGTTCCGGTTTCGCAGGATCTCGCAATCAGCAAAATTCAATCGTGGCGGGCAAAACAAGCCGCCGAAGCAAAGGCGAAAAAGGCTGCCGATTTGGTTATTCCGTTTGACGTGAAACTCGAACAGGCCGTCGGGGATCCCGTGACGTTGAAGGGGTTGTTAAAGGATAAAAAAGCGATCCTGCTTGATTTTCACGCTTCCTGGTGCGGGCCGTGCATGCAATCCATGCCGATGTTGCCGAAAGAGGCCGAGCAACTTATCCCGCAAGGGGTCGCCGTGGCGGCTTTTAATACCGAGAGTTCGGCGGATGCCGAAAAAATTCAAAAGCGCTTTAATCTCCCGGTGCCGGTGCTTGTCGGGAAGGGCACGCCGTATGCTGAATTGTTCGATGTGGACAGTATTCCGCGCTATGTGTTGATCAGTGCCGGCGGCAAGGTGTTGTTCAACGGACATCCGGCGGATCATAAGGCGCTTGCGTCAGCACTCGAAAAAATAGGCGTGAAACTCGGAGTGCCGGCAACGTCGTCGCCGGAATCTGCCGACGAGGAGTAATTTTCGGACGCCGGGTGTTCTTCATCGAACATGCCGCAGCGGGCGTTTGCGACGGGAGCGGAGAAAGCATCTCCGCGTCGCCGCGTCTTTCCGTAAAATTCAGATCATACAACAACCTTGCCGGGTTGTTCAAACGCGCCGGTATGTCGTCGTGCCGCGGGATTATTTCCCGGTGCCGGAAGGCGGCGATTTTTTTACCGCGCCGGGATTAATTAATTCCGCTTCTTTTTCGAGCTGCGTCACGATGGCGTCCATTTGATCGATTACCGCTTGAATTGTTTCGGGTTTCGTTAAGTCGACGCCGGCTTTTTTCAGCTGCTCCATCGGATAGTCGTTGCGGCCGCTTTTAAGCAGCGTGAGGTATTTTTCCAAGGCCGCGCTGCGGGACGTCGCGTCGCCGGTCGTCATGTCTTTGTAGAGCTGCGCCGATGATGCAAAGCATGTCGCGTATTGGTAAACATAATACGGGGAGTTGTAGAAATGCGGTATGCGCATCCATGTCCGCGCATACCAGTCGTCGATGACGACGGCGTCGCCGTAGTATTCTTTCAGGAGGTTGCCGTAGATTTTGTTGAGTTCGTCAACGGTGATCGGCTCGCCTTTTTCGACGCGTTTGTGCGCCTCGTTTTCATAATTGGCGAAGAGTGTTTGCGTGTAAAAGGTGCCGACGATGTTGTCCGCCGCTTTTTGCAGGAGCAGGAAGCGTTCCTTCGGGTCCTTGGTTTGCCGGAGCAGGCTGTCCAGCAGGAAGCGTTCGTTCATGGTGGAGGCGACTTCGGCGACGAAAATTGTGCAGCCGGATGTGGCGAAGGGCTGATTTTCCATCGCAAGAATCGAATGCATTGAGTGCCCGAGTTCGTGCGCGAGCGTGAAGACGGCCTCGTCGGTGTCGTTGTAGTTGAGGAGTACGTATGGGCCGACTCCCTCGATGCCCATGTTGTAAGCGCCGCTGCGTTTGCCGGTGTTTTCGTAAACGTCGAGGCGTTTGCCGGAAAGGTATTTTGCGAGTTTCTCGCGGTATTCGGCGCCGAGCGGGTTTACGGCGTCGAGCACGAGTTTTTTCGCTTCGGCGAATTCGCGCTTCGTGTTGTCTTCGAAGAGCGGGGTCGATTGGTCGTAAAGGTGAATCTCTTGCAGCCCCAGCAGGCGTTGCCGGAGACGCATGTAGCGTTGAAGCGGTTTAGTGCCTCGGCGCGCGGTGGTGAGCAGTGTTTCGACGACGCTCGCCGGAATGTTGTTTCCGTCCAGTTTTGCGGCGAGTACGGACGGGTAATTGCGCTGTTGTGCTTTGGCCAGGCCCGCTTGCAGGATTGAATTATAAACGGCGGCGTAGGTATTGCCGGTGGCGGCGTAGGCGTCGAGGAAGGTTTTCGCGGCCAGGCGGCGGTCTTCCTGCACGGGCGATTGTTCGAGAATTTCACGGTAAGCGCCGGGCGTGAGCGTGAGCTTTTTGCCGGTCGAGAGCGTGATTTCGGGGAACTTTATGTCGCTGATGCTGAGTTCTCGGAAAATGGATTGCGGCGTGCCGGCGAAGCGCGCGGAGTAGGAGATGAGTTTTTCGGATTGCTCGTCGAGGATGTGTTTTTGCAGTCGGTAGGCGTCGGTAATTTGGAATCGATACGGGGCGAGTGCCGGGGTTTGGGCGATCCACCGGTTTACGGTTTCTTCCGGGATCGTGAGAAGTTCCGGCGAGAACCACGAGGACGCCGTTCCGTAGGCGGCGAGAATGCCGACAACGCGCTGCATGTTTGCCGCAGCGGCCTGGTCGCGCGCGTCGGCGTCGTTTTGCAGCGCGGCATACGCGCGGATTTTCCCGATTTCGATTCCGATTTCGTCGGAAAGTTTTTGGACGGCGAGCAGGCTTTCGGCTCCGTTTTTGAGCGTGCCTTTCATCGCCGAGAATTTCGCGATATTTGCTTCCGTTTTCTTAACGGCGTTTTCCCGGGCGTCGGCGTCGATGTAGATGTCGGAGAAATCCCATTTGAACTCCGCCGGAATTTTTTCGCGGTCGAGCGTGTCGGGTTTTGCGCCGAGGAAGGGTGCGAAGGCGAGCACCGGCAGTAATGCTCCGGCGGCGATTTTCATCAGGGTGCGAAAGGCGTTTCTGTTGGAATACATGACGACGAATAACAAGGCGTTCGGCGCGCGGTTCCCGAAAAATTTTCACGCCGGCGGGCTTCCCTTCGTTCTTGATTTTAAGAAAAAAGAGATATCGTTTGCCGCCGTGTTGGGGGAACCTCGGGCGCGAGGTTGAGAACCGGCGACGCTCACGCCAAAACCCTTCGAACCTGATGCGCTCAAGCGCCGGAGGAAAACAATTTTTTCGGTCTTTTGAGGAGTGCGGGAAAACACGTTCAACGTAACGCAATCGCTCCGGTTGCGCCCCCGAAACAAAACACTCCTCAAAAAATTCATGACCGAAAACACCGTTTCCGCCGGCGACGCTGCCGGCAACGCGCACGCGCTTTTTCCGAATTCGCAACGCATCTATGTCACCGGCTCGCGCCCGGACATCCGCGTGCCGATGCGCCAAATCACGCTTTCGCCGACCAAAAAACTCGATGGCACCGGCGTCGAAGAAAATCCGCCGGTGCGCGTTTACGACACCGCCGGGGCGTGGGGCGACGCGGCGTTTCACGGCGACGAGACGCGCGGTTTGCCGGAAATCCGTTCCGCGTGGATCGCCGAACGCGGCGACACCGAAGTCATCGAAGGCCGTGCAACGCAGGCGCGCGACGACGGTTTTCTTTCCGAAAAACACGCGCAAATTTCCGCCGGTAAAAACGCGTCGCCGTGCGCGTGTCCGCAGTTTCCGCCGCGAAAGATTTTGCGCGCCAAATCGCCGGCGACCGCGCCGGCA
>JAVBUU010000029.1:0-3569 GCA_031555005.1 Opitutales bacterium
CACCCGACCGAAATCGCGTTCGACATCGCGACCTCCGAACGCGCCCTTGCCGCCGTCGCCGGTCACAAACGGTTCGGTTTCAACTTCGACCCATCGCATCTCGGTTATCAAGGCGTGAACTACGTCCGCTTCATCCGGCAATTCGCCGACCGGATTTTCCACTGCCACGTCAAAGACGCCTGGTGGGGACGCGGCGACGGCACGACCGGCGTTTTCGGCGGTCACACGAGTTTCGGCGACGCGCGCCGGTATTGGGAATTTCGTTCGCCCGGTCGCGGCGATGTCGATTTTGAGGAAGTGATTGTTGCGCTGAACGACATCGGCTACGCCGGACCGCTTTCCGTCGAATGGGAAGACACGCGCATGGATCGCTAATTCGGCGCGACGGAAGCCGCCGGATTTGTGCGCGGCTTGGATTTTAAAACAAACACGGCGGCCTTCGACGCGGCGTTCGAGCGGAAATAATGTTTCTTTCGCCGGCCGGCGGCAATGCCGGCTTGAAGTTCCGGCGATTATGCCGCTTTATGCGGCTTCCTTTTCAACATTATGCCTAAAAATCGCCTTGCTTACATCCTTCTCGCAATCTTCCTCGGCGGATTCGGAGTGCACAATTTCTATGCCGGTTACACCGGTAAAGCCGTCGCTCAATTGCTTATCATGCTGTGTCTCGGTTGGTTGGTCGTTCCGGCGATCGCCGTTTTTATTTGGATAATTGTGGACATTTGCACGGTGACCCAAGACGCGCAGGGCGTCGCTTTCAATTAAAGTGCTCTGCGGACTATTCGCCGGCGACGCCGGCGACCCCCGCGGCAAATTTAAGTTTTAATTTTTTTACGGATAAAACCACGCCGGAGGATTTTACGATTTCCCCGTCGCCGGCATCGCGCACAAGCGCGAACCCGCGTTGCAGCGTTGTTTCCACGCTCAGCGATTTTAAGCGCGCTTCGAGGGAATTCAGTTTTTCCGACAGCGCGTTCGCTCGCGTCGCCGGCGAAGACCGGTGTAATTGGTTTTCAATTACAAAAAGTTTTTGTTTTTTGCGTTCCGAAAACAACGCCGCCGCGCCGCGCAGTCGGCTGCCGGCGTTTTCCAACCGCAGGCGCAGCCGTTCGATTGCGCGCTCCGGTTTGTGATGCGCGAGCCGCGAGGCCGATAAATCCAGGCGTTGCGAAAGATTTTCGTATTTCCGCAAAACGGTTTTTTTTAATGTTCCGCCGGCATCTTCCAACCGCCCGACGCAGTCCAGAAAACCGGATGAAATTAATTCCGCCGCCGCGCTCGGCGTTTCGGCGCGCACGTCCGCCGCGAAATCGCACAAAGTGAAATCAATCTCGTGACCGACCGCCGAAATCACCGGCACGTTCGACGCGCGCACCGCGCGCACGACGATTTCTTCGTTGAACGGCCACAAATCTTCGAGACTCCCGCCGCCGCGTCCGACGACGAGCAAATCGAAAATGCCGAGCCGGTTTGCGCGTTCGATCATGGCGGCGATTTCCGGCGCGGCTTCGGCGCCTTGCACGCGTGCCGGAAGCACGACAACGCGTCCGCGCCAGTTCCGCCGGCGCAAAATTTTAATGAAATCCTGAATCGCCGCGCCGGCGGGCGACGTCACGAAGCCGACCGATTCCGGCAGCACCGGGAGCGCGCGTTTCAACTCCGGTGCGAAAAGCCCCTCGCCGGCGAGCTTGCGTTTCAGCGCCTCGAAATCGCGCCGCAACCGGCCGACGCCGTCTTCTTCGATAACGCGGACGATGAGCTGATAATTGCCGCGCGGCTCGTAAACGCTCACCGTGCCGAACGCGAGCACCTGCATTCCGTCGCGCAGCGGCGCGCGTAGACGGAGCGCGTCGCCGCGAAACAAGACGGCGGAAAGTTGGCTTTGTGCGTCTTTGAGCGTGAAGTAGATATGTCCGCTCGGCTGCGCGCGCATGTTGGAAATTTCGCCGCGCACCCACACTGCCGGAAACGCGTCCTCGACGAGCCCTTTCAGCCGGCGCGTGAATTCGCCGACGCTGAGGACATCATTTGCCGGAGATTTAAAAATCATGATTTTTCAGCCGCAAAAGAGCGCAAAGAAACGCAAAGAATGTCGGAGCGAAATTTATTTACCGCAGAGGATGCGGAGATTCGCGGAGATTAATTTTTGTTAATTTCTCCGATTCAAAAGTCATTGCCGGCGACCTTTGACGTAAAAATCAATTCCTCTGTGCACCTCGGTGTCCTCTGTGGTAAATAAAAATTCCGCATTCTCTGTGCTCTTTGCGGTTAAAACGAAATCGCCGGAATTATTCCGGCAGGCGCGTTATTTTCCGCAATTCGTTGACGCGCGACTGAATTTCCGCGACGCCGGCGGCTTCCAAGCGGTCGCACGAAAACGCTTCCACGGTGAGGCTCGCGACGACTGTCGCGTAAAGCATGGCGGTTTTCATCGCGTCGAAATCGGTGCGCCCGAGCGCGGCAAGCGTGCCGATAAGCGCGCCGGCAAACGAATCGCCGGCACCGGTCGGGTCGCGCAATTCGGTCACCGGAAACGCCGGCAGTGCGAACAATCCGTCCGGATGAAACAGCAGCGCGCCGTGTTCGCCCTTTTTCACAAGGACGCATTTCGGGCCGAGTTCGAGCAGTTTTCTGCCGGCGACGATAATGTTTTTTTCGCCGGCAAGTTCCTCGGCTTCCGTGTCGTTTGCGACGAACATGTCGGCGCGTTTCACGATGTTCAGCAAATCCTCTTTTGCGTTATCGATCCAAAAATTCATTGAATCGAGCAGCACGAAACGCGGCTTGCGCATTTGTTCAAGGAAACGGAGTTGCACGACCGGCGCGATGTTGCCGAGCATGACGAACGGAATGTCGCGAAGCGCGTCCGGCAGCTTGGGTTCGAATTTTTCAAAAACGCCGAGCTCGAGCGCCAGCGTGTCGCGCCGATTATAGTTTTCGTGATACCGACCGCGCCAAAAGAATGTCGGACCGGATTCATCTTTAGTCAGACCGGCGGTGTCGATTTTTCGGGAATGAAGGCGTTCGCGGTCTTTTTCGGCGAAATCGTTGCCGACGATGCCGACAATTTTCGTGTCGGAAAAGAAGCTCGCCGCGAGTGCTGCGTAAGCCGCGCTGCCGCCGAGGATGCGCGTGCCGGAGCCGTGCGGCGTGAGGATGTCGTCGTAAGCCACGGAGCCGGTGATGATAACCGGTTGCGGATTGGTGTTCGGAAAAGGGATGCGTTCGGGTTGCATGGTTGATTCGATTTAAATCGAATTAAGCCGAATTAAGTCGATTTAAATCGAACTTTCCGGCGGCAACGTTCGACGAAAATTAACATGCCGATTTGTGAAAATCTTTGTGTTCTTTGCGTTCTTTGCGGTTAGAAAGAAATTTTAACGATGTCCGATTCCGGCAAAAATTTTCCCGAAGCAACGCGCTTGCTCGCCGGCGCGCTCGGCGAGGCGTGCGTGCGCACGGATGAGGCCGCGCGCTTTGCGGCGTCGTTCGATAATGCGCGGTTTTCGTTTTTGCCGGAGGCGGTTGTTTTGCCGCGCGACGAAAAAGATGTCGGCGAGATTTTGCGG
>JAVBUU010000099.1:0-5397 GCA_031555005.1 Opitutales bacterium
CAATCGCGGCGGGGTTTTGAAGGCCGGCGATGTTTTAATCGCGCCTAACGTGGAAGTCGGCGATTTCGAATTGGAACGCTGGAACGCGTATCGCCGGGCGTTGTTGAAAAAAGACAATGTCGGCTACGGGATTTCGCGCACATTTTCGGAAAATGCCGCGATGGCGATTTTGATTATTACGGTGGTGGCATTGTATTCGCGCGCCTGTGTGCCGCCGACACCGCGCCGGCGCCGGAATCTGACTTTGGCGGCGACGATGATTTTGCTGAATCTGGCATTGATTCGGCTCGTGTTGCACGTCGGTGAAATGCCGGAAATGGTGCGCACGTTTGCCGGGCAGGAAATTCTTTTCTACATTGCGCCGCCGGCGCTCGCCGCCGTCATTTTGACCGTGCTTGTCGGCGCGCAAACGGCGTTGCTCGCCGGGTTCCTCGTAAGCGCGTTCAGTTCGATGATGATCGGCCGGCACGTGGATATTTTCTTGGTGCTCATGCTGGCGTCGTTTATCGGCATCGTGTTTGCGCGCAATGTGAGCAATCGCGGCGGGGTTTTGAAGGCCGGCTTTTTCTCCGGTTGCGGGATTTCGACCGCCGTGTTTTTGGCGAGCCTGATCGGCGGCGGAGAGGCGGAGTGGAGCACGGTGTTTTTCCAAATGGGCGGCGGCGTTGTGAGCGGGTTTCTCACCGGCATCCTCGCGCTCGGCATTCTGCCGATTTTGGAGTATTTTTTCAAAATCACGACGAACGTCACGCTGCTTGAATTGACGGATTACAACCGGCCGTTGTTGCGCAAATTGCAGTTCATCGCGCCGGGCACGTTTCACCACAGCGTGATGGTGGCGAATCTTGCCGAGAGCGCAGCGCGCGAAATCGGCGCAAATGCGCTGCTTTGCCGTTGCGGTGCGCTCTATCACGATATCGGGAAGATGGTGAAGCCGGAGTATTTCGTCGAAAATCAAAACAACGGCGTCAACCCGCACGGCGATATCACGCCGTCGGTCAGCGCGCTCGTGATCAAAAGCCATGTGCGCGAGGGCGTGGAAATCGCAAAGGAATACGGGCTGCCGCGTTCAATTATCGACATTATCGAGCAACACCACGGCACCGGCCTGATTCAGTTTTTTTACCACAAGGCCTGCCGGCAAATGGCGAGTCTCGCTGCGTCGGAGTCGGGCTGTTGCGATGCGGCACGGACGGGCGAGGCTCGCGTCGACAAAAATCTTTTCCGTTACGACGGCCCTAGGCCGCGCACAAAAGAGGCTGCCGTGCTGATGTTTGCGGACAGCCTGGAAGCGGCCTCGCGTTCGCTCAAAAAAGTCACGCCGCAGGCGATTGACGAGTTGGTCGAGTCGATCACGAATGACCGCGTGATGGACGGGCAATTGAATTTGTGCCCGCTGACGATGAACGAGGTGTTGCACATTCGCGAAAACCTCAAGGCGTCGCTTTTAAACATGCTGCACAGCCGGATTGAATACCCGGGGCAGAATCGCGAGCCGGTGCCGGCAACGCCCGGTGACACTGAGAAAGCATAATATGCCGGTGCGCAAAACAGAAGTCGCCGGCGAATACCCGGGCATTCGCGCATGCAAAAAAAGCGTCAAAAAAATCTTTGCGCGTCTGGACAAATTCGAGCGTTGGAAAATCCCGCCGGGCGATTTGTCCGCGGCCTTTTTGGATGACGCCGCGATGGTAAAACTCCACGCGGATTTTCTGAACGATCCGACGCCGACGGACGTGATTACTTTTCCCGGCGAGGCCGGGGATCCGACCTTTGCCGGCGAGATTTGCGTATGCGTTGATCAGGCGTTGCGCGAGGCGCCGAAGCACGGCAATACGCTCGAAGAGGAGTTGTTACTTTATCTTGTTCACGGCTGGCTTCACCTCGCCGGTCACGATGATTTGAGCGATGCTCCCCGTGCCGCCATGCGTGTTGCCGAGCAAGAAACGCTCGCTTATTTGGCGGGCGACGGCACGCGGTTGGTTTTACGAAAAGCGCGCTGACCGGTTTGCCGGCGTTCAGTGTCGGCGGTGAAACAACGGGACGCCCCGGTGGTGTTGCAATGCCGGCGGCGTGTTTTTGCCGATTTTGACTTCGATGATGTCGAAACGAAAATGCTTCGGTGCTGTTCTCATGCTCTTCATGTAGGCCCTGCAGGCGCGTGCGAGCGCTTTGCGTTTGCGTGCGTCGACGGCGAAGTATCCGGCGCCGGTGTCGTTAACGCCGGCCGGTGCCGCCGTGCGCGTTTTGACCTCAATAAAAACGAGGTTTTCGCACTCTCGCGCCACGATGTCGATTTCGTCGCGACCGATGCGCCGGTTACGCGCGATGAGTCGAAAGCCGTTTTTCTTGAGAAAATCCGCGGCGATTTTCTCGCCGGCGAGACCGAGTTTCGCGCGCTCGGTCAAAGGCATTTTCTTTTTTCGCCGGAAAATTTTCGAAATCCGGGCCGAGAACATTTGCATGAGCCCGGCGAGAGGAGAGATACGTGCGCTTGGCATTATTTTACGGCGGCGACGATGACGAAGCGTTCGGTCGTGTCTTTCGGAAAATCGGTTTTTAAAACAATGCGTGCGGTGACCGGCGAGGCAGTGTCTTTAGGAGTGATTTTCAATGTGTGGCGTTTGCCGGGTTCGAGTGTTTTGAGTTCGACGGCAAACACGCCTTCCGGCGAGGCGACGAATCCGGTGATATTGATTTGTTTTTCGGTAACAATTTTAACTTCAATTTCTTTAGCCGCCGGTGTTTCGTTTTTTTTCCAAAAGACGAATGCCGGCGTGAAGGCTAAAATTCGTGGGACGTTTGTCCGGAAAAACGCGACAGCTTCCCGTCCGTCGGAGGTTTTTACGGTGATCGTTTTGTTCTGCCGTCCGGTGCGTTCGCCGGCGGTGAATTTGATTTTGATTTTGCCGGTTTTGCCGGGGGCGTATTCCGGCGCGTCCGCTTCGGCGACGGTGCAGTCGCAGCCGGTTCTGATTTGCGTGACCGAAAGCGTTGCTGTGCCTTCGACTTTAAAGGGGATCTCGGCGGTGACGATATTTTGGCCGATTGCGCAGGGAACGGTAACGACTGTTTTTTCAAAAACAATGCCGGCCGTCGCATTGCCTGCGGAGAATAAGAGAAGCGCGAGTGCGAAGAGCGTTTTCACGGAGCGGACTTTTACCGCAGCCGGCTTAACATTCACATATTATTTTTACGAAGAAGCCGGTTTTTAGCGGGTCGCCGCGTTAAGGAGTTTTGCGCCGGAAGTCGAAAGGGGGTTGCGGCTGCGCGCAGGGATTCCGGTACGAGTGCTTCAAGCAGGACGCCGGCGTTTTCATGTTTTTCCGATAACACGCAACCGCCGGCATGCAATTTCCCGATGAGCGCGTAGTGCGCGTGCGGGATCAGGAGTCGCATGATTTGCCGGTGCCCGGCGGCGCGCCGGTCGAGTTCGCGCACAAGCGCGTCAAGGCCGGTGCCGGCGTGAACGCTCACGATGTGCGCGTCCGGGTGCCGGGCTTTTGCCGCGATGCGTACGACGGGGTCGGCGCATATATCGGCTTTGTTGAAAACGGTGACGATCGGTTTTTCGCCGGCACCGATTTCCGTTAATACGGCTCGCGTGGTTTCGAGGTGCGCTTCGTATTCCGGCGAGGCCATGTCCGCGACGTGAATCAGGAAATCGACTTGCACGGCTTCTTCCAGCGTGGCTTTAAATGCTTCAACCAGACGGTGCGGCAGCCGGCGGACGAAGCCGACGGTGTCCGTCAGCAAAATCGCGCGACCGCTCGGCAAATCGAGCCGGCGCGTCGTCGGGTCCAGCGTGGCGAAAAGTTTGTCCGCGGCGTAAACATCGGCGCCGGTGAGTTTGTTGAGCAGCGACGATTTGCCGGCATTGGTGTAACCGAAGATGGCGGCGGTCGGCAGCGGATTGCGGTGTCGTTGTTTTCGGCCGGTGGCGCGTTGCCGGATGACGTCGTCGAGTTCGCGGCGTACTTTGGCGATGCGTTCGCAAATGAGCCTCCGGTCCATCTCGATTTGTTTTTCGCCGGCATCGCGTTGCATGGCACCGCCGCCGCGCTGCCGGTCAAGGTGCGACCAGAGTCGCTTGAGGCGCGGGAGTTGGTGTTGCAGTTGCGCGAGGCGAACTTGCAGGACGGCTTCGCGCGTCGAGGCGCGCGAGGCGAAAATGTCGAGAATGACTTCCTGCCGGTCGATGACGCGGAGTTTTGAGTCACGTTCCCAGTTGCGTTGTTGGGCGGCGGAAAGCTCGTCGTCGAAGATGATTAAATTCGCGCCGGCGTCACGGGCGCGTTGCGCGATTTCTTCCGTCTTACCTGAGCCGACGAGATAGCGCGGGTGATCTTCGCGGAGTTTGGCGATGATTTCGCCGGCAATCGGTATCGATAAATTGGATACAAGTTCGCGCAGCTCGTCGAGAAGCGCGGCTGCTTCGACGGCGGATTGTCCGGCGCGTTGAAGACCGACGAGAAATGCCGTCGGCGGTAACGGATTTTGGTCAATCGGGTCCAAGGCGAAAATTGAGAATTATGTCCTTGGGGGAATTCCGGTTTTCCCGACAGGTTCTGCTTGCTTGCAGGCTTCGCAAGCGAAGTTTCTACTTGTAACGCTCGTCGCGTTCGGCGTCTTCCTGTGCGGTTTTGTCGAGTGCGTCGATGAGCAGCGTGCCGCGCGCGGGCGAGTCGTCGTAAAGGAAACGCATTTCCGGCGTGTATTTGATCTGAATGCGTTTGAAGGTTTCCGTTTTCAAAACCTTGCCGGCTTTTTTAAAAAGTTTTTTTGCCTTTTCCTTTTCCGCTTCGTCGCCGATGACGGAGTAGTGGATGATCGCGTTGCGCAAATCCGGCGAGATGTCCGCGCCTGTGATCGTGATGCGCACGGCGTCCTGCCGGTAACGCGAATGCAGAATGTCGCTGATTTCGCGTTGCAGGAGTTCGTTGATGCGGCCGGTGCGTTGGGACATTTTTTAATTAAGAATTAAAATGTAAGAATTAAGAAGTGCGTTGCCGGAGTGTGTGATACTGCGGGCTCGTCGGGTGATTTTCAGTGATTGGAAAACGATTACGGCATTATCGCCGGCGGTTTCTTTTTTCTTAAATCTTAATTCTTCCTTCTTAATTTGGTTACAGTGCCGGCCGGATTTTGAGGATTTCGTAACACTCGACTTGGTCGCCGACTTGGTAGTCGTCGAAGTTGGCGAGGCGAATACCGCATTCGTAGCCGGCTTTGACTTCCGTGGCGTCGTCCTTGAAACGTTTGAGCGTGTCGATCGGCGCGGCGTAAACGATTTTGCCTTTCCGGTGGAGGCGCGCCTTGAAGTCGCGCTGGATGCGGCCTTCGGTGACCATGCAGCCGGCGACGAGGCCTTTGCCGAACGGGAATGTCGCGCGCACT
>JAVBUU010000127.1:0-8102 GCA_031555005.1 Opitutales bacterium
TTTTTTAAAATTTTCTTCGACTTGGACGGCCAGCTCGCGGGTCGGCACGAGGACGAGGCAGCGCGGGATGCCGGTATGTTTTTCGAGGCGTTGCAGCGTCGGCAGCGCGAAGGCGGCGGTTTTGCCGGTGCCGGTTTGCGCCGCGCCGATAATGTCCTTCCCTTGCAAAATCAGCGGAATGGCGCGCTCTTGAATGGGCGTGGGGGTTTGGTATCCGCATGCGTTAAGCGCGTGCAAAACGGGTTCGTTAAGACCCAGGGCCGAAAAGTTACTGCTGCTCATCGAAAAAAACTGTCGTGGAATTTCGGCGAGGAATATCCCGAAGGGAATTGCCGGCAATTTATTATTTCCAATAAAGCGAATTCGGGTTGTTTTTGCCGGATGCTCTCTTCCCGCTCTCACGGCTTTGCCGAAATCGAAGGTTTGTTCGGCGCGTTTACGGTTTCCGAAAAACTTTTCCAAAAAATTTGGCACCGGGGCGATTTCGCCGGAAAAAATCTGTGCACGGTTTCCGGCAAGCCGGTCGAATGCGTGCGCGTCGGGCGGTGGAATTTTGCCGAGGGGCCGGATTTTGTCGGCGCCGTGTTGCGAATCGACGGCGATGTTGTGCAAGGCGACGTTGAGTTGCATTTTTACGCGGAGGATTGGGAGGCGCACGGGCACGCCGGCGATCCGGCGTTCGACAATGTCGTTTTGCATGTGATTCTTTTCCCGCCGCGCGCGTTCCGGCCGGCAAGGACGCGTGCCGGCCGCGTGCCGGAGACGCTCGTTTTGCTGCCGTTTCTCAACGAGGATTTGGAAAGTTATGCCGAGCGGGAGGCGTTGCTTGATTTGGAGTCGCGCGAAAAATCCGTTTGGCGCGAGTTGCTTTTGCCGGTTTCGGAGTCGGTGCGGTTGTGTTTGGTTCGCGAGAAATCCGATTTGCGCCGCCGGCAAAAATTCGCTTTTGCGAAACAACGGCTCGACGCATACGGCTGGGGCGGGGCGTGCCACCGCGCCATGCTCGAAACGCTCGGGCTTCGGCGTAATCGGGCGCCGATGGCCGCGCTTGCCGAGGCATTCCCGCCAAACGAATTCCGCCGGCGGACGCCGACGGAACATTTCGAATCCCGGCTCGGGCAGTGGCGTCTTGCCGGTGTGCGCCCGGCGAACCGTCCGCTGCTTCGTCTGCAACAATACGACGCGTTGCTCGAAAAAAAACCGGATTGGGCGGAGCTGCTGAAAACGTGGGGCGGGAATTTGTGCGCCGGCGTTGATTGCGACGATGCCGGCGAGTTTCGGAAATCGGTGCGTTTGCCGGCGGCGCTGAAAGACCTTTCGGCCGGGGTGCTTGCCGGCGCGATCGGCGGGACACGCCTGAACACCCTGGTTGTCGATGCGTTTTTGCCGCTGCTCGCCGCCGGCGGTTTTATTTCGGAAGAATGTTTCGCGGGTTTTTGGCGCCATTGGCCGGCCGGCGACATTCCCGGCAATCTTGCCGAAACTTTGCGTCCGCTGTTGCCGGCGCGCGGCAACAAGACCGCGACCATGAGCAACGGGCTTTTTCAGGGCGTGTTTCAATTAAGTTGCGAGTACGGGCATTAATTGCGCGGGAAGACGGGCGGTGCCGTCGATTTTGCCGGCAACGGCACGCAAGAGGCCGTGCGCTCCGATACAGATTTTTCCGGTTTCCGGATTTCCTTTTCGATAAATTGCCTTTTTATCCCGCGCGATGAATCGTCTCCAACGCTATATTTTCGGAGAAGCCGCCGTCGCGGTGGGTCTCGGCGTCGGGCTGTTCATGTTTGTTTTTGTCTCCGTCAATGTGCTGCGCGACGTGCTGCCGGCGTTGGCGACCGGGCAGTTGACGTGGGGCGAGTTTTTCGAAGGCACCGCGTTGCAGTTGCCCGGTGCGCTGCCTTACACGATGCCGGTGGGGATTTTGGCGGGCGTGCTGATCGTGCTCGGACGGTTTTCGGCGCAAAGTGAAATTGTCGCGATGAAGGCTGCCGGCATGAGCCTTTGGCGGATTGTCTCTCCGATTTTCTTTATCGCTTTGGTTGGCGTTGTCCTTGCCGTTTTCATCAATTTCGAATTCGCGCCTTACGCCAACGACCGCTTCAAGGAAATGCTTTTTCGGAAGATCAAAACATCCGATCCGTCCGCGTTAATCGTGCCGGGCGAGTTTGTACGGTTGCCGGGCGGGACGGTGATTTATGCCGATCGCGCGGAAAATAAGGTGCTGAAAGACGTCTGGATTTGGGATCGCAACAAAGCCGGAAAGATCACGCATGTCGTGCGCAGCGATTCGCTGGCGGTTTCGTTTAACGAGTCCGACGGTTACCTCGATTTGCTCTTTTCGAACATCATCATGTTGCCGCAGGCGGAAGAAGTTGCCGGCCTTGCCGGAAAAGCTCCGCCTGTTTCGGTTGACGGGGAAAGCGGCGCGGACGGCAGTTTGTTTTCCGGCAAAATAACCAATGCCGTCGTCGGCACCTGGCCGGTGAAAATCTCCGTCGAAAAATTCCGCGCCGGCATGGAGAACCGAAAAAAGAAGTTACGGCAGCACACGCTGTCGCAACTGCTGGAGTTGCGCGAAAAGGGTTACGATTTGCGCATCCCGGAAAACGCAACGCCGGCGGAGGCCGAGCAACTGCGTTACGCCAACCGCATTACCGTGCAGTTGCAGATTCAAAATAATTTGGTGAGCGCGCTCGGGATTTTGTCGATGACGATGGTCGCCATCCCGCTCGGGATTCGGGCGAGCCGGTCGGAAACGATGATCAATCTGTTGATCGCGCTCATGCTTATGCTCGTTTTTTATTTCCTGACGGTCGCGATGACGTGGATAAAAAACCCGGCATTCCGGCCGGATATTTTGGTGTGGCTTCCGAACTTCCTTTTTCAGGCGGTCGGGCTTTGGTTGTTGCGGAAGGCCGCGAGGCAATAGAGCGGGGAAATCATAAATCCCGAACGCGCAGCTCCCGGAATTGCCGGTACCGATAAGAAAAAATTCATGAGCGCCGGCACCTCGCCGGGGCTTTATGTTTTTCGGAAACGATAACCGGCGGGCCCCTTCGGTCCCCGCCGGCTAAGCGCTTGTGCGTCTTCGGCGCAAATTTGTGCGTTCGGAATTCGGGGTTTTCCCCGGCGGTTATTCCGCGAACTTCTTAAACACCAACGACGCGTTGTGGCCGCCGAAGCCGAGATTGTTGCTCACGGCGACATTGACGTCCATCTTGCGCGCGACATTCGGCACGTAATCCAAGTCGCACTCGGGATCCGGCGTTTCGTAATTGATCGTCGGCGGCACGACGCTGTCGCGGATCGCCAAAACGCACGCGGCCGCTTCGATGCCGCCGGCGGCACCGAGCAAGTGCCCGGTCATGGATTTGGTCGAGCTGATCGCGATTTTCCGCGCGTAGTCGCCGAACATTTTCTTGATCGCGAGGGTTTCGAATTTGTCGTTGTAGGACGTCGAGGTGCCGTGCGCGTTGATGTAATTGACGGTCTCCGGCGCGACTTTCGCGTCTTTGAGCGCGCGTTCGAGGCAGAGCTTCAGGCCGCGGCCTTCGGGATCCGGCGACGTGATGTGGTAGGCGTCGCAAGTGGCGCCGTAGCCGACGAACTCGGCGTAAATTTTTGCGCCGCGCGCTTTCGCGTGCTCGAGCGTTTCCAAAATCATGATGCCTGCGCCTTCGCCCATGATGAAGCCGTCGCGTGCGGCGTCGAAGGGGCGGGAGGCTTTTTCCGGCGTGTCGTTGAACGCGGTGCTCATCGCCTTCATGCTGCAGAATCCGGCATAACCGAGACGGGTGAGCGAGGCTTCCGAGCCGCCGGCAATCATCACGTCGGCGTTGCCGTCGCGCATGTGGCGGAGCGCTTCGCCGAGCGAGTGCGAGCCGGTGGCGCAGGCGGAGACGACGCAGAAATTCACCGAGCGCGCTTGAAATTCGATGGCGACCACGCCGGCGGCCATATTCACGATGATCGACGGAATCATGAACGGCGACACGCGGCGGGGGCCTTTTTGGAAAAGCGTGTTGGCCTGTTCTTCGATGGTGGCGAGGCCGCCGATGCCGCTGCCGATTACGACGCCGAGGCGCTCCGGATCGACTTGGCCGACTTTTAACCCGGCGTCTTCAAATGCCATGCGCGACGCGGCAACCGCGAGTTGCGTGTAGCGGTCATTGCGTTTGGCGTCTTTCGGATCCATGAATTTCGCCGGATCGAAATCCTTCAATTCGCCGGCGACCTTGCTCGGGATGTCGGTGTCGTCGAAGCACGTAACCTTGGTTATGCCGCTTTTGCCGGCGACGAGGTTTTGCCAATAGGTTTCTGTATCATTGCCGGTGGGGGCGACGGTGCCGATGCCGGTGACGACGATTCTGGGAGCGGACTTTTCGTTTTGCACGCAGGGTTCCTGGTTAAATGTTCCCGAGCAAGAGTATGTTTTTCACGGTCAAAGCAACTGATTTTTTCCCGGCGTTTCGCCGGGCCGGTCAAACCGTTTTTCGCGCCGGTAATTATTTCACGGCGGCGACGTAAAAAATGAATGTGAAAAAAGTTCTCACCGGACCTGTGTTTTGTGAAGAACCGCAACCCGATAACGAAGAGCGGGAATACCGTTTATAGCGTTTTCAAATAACATTGAGAGATTCTCAAAACGATCCGATTTTTAACAGGAGGCCGTGGAGGTTGCAGAGGACATTTCTTTACGCGCTCCGCGATCTCTTGTTCATGTTTATAAAACATCTGCAAGTCTCGTAATGTCTTTGTTAAACGCTATAATTGATTGCTCATTACGGAGCTTCGTTGCCGGCGGAATTTTTTGGGCGAGCCGTGCTCAGGAAAAGGAGCGCGAACAGCCCGAGGTCGCGCGCGACGAGCCACGCATAATTCGATTTGCCGGTGCCGCCGAAACAGCCGCATTCGAGGTCGATGCCGCGCGCGCCGGCCGCAATTATCGCGACAAGAAAAACGCCGAGTAATATGCCGAGCGCCGCGTGCGCGCCGTCGCGCGTTTTCGGCAGCAGCAACGCGCCGCCGGCGATAATTTCCGCCCACGGCAGAAGCAGCGTTGCCGGCCAAATCAGAATTTCCGGCAGCAGGGCGTAACCGGCGACGGCCTGTTGCGTTTGCGCGAGGTCGGACAGTTTTAAAAAACCGGCGGCGAGAAAAACGCCGGCGAGAATCAACCGCGCGAGCAGGGCGCCGACGGCGCGGAGCTTAACGGCGTTCATTGCGCGTGCCCTCCGTTGCGCCGGTTGCCCGTTGCCATGCGTCCCAACCGCCGCGCAAGACGCGGACGTCGCCGAGGCCGTATTCCGGGCCGCGCAGCCGGTCGGCTTCGGCGCGACTTGAGGCGCATGCGGCGGAACCGCAATAAACGATTACCGTCTGCCCCGGCTGCCATTTTTCCAAAACGAACGCGATTTGCGCGGATCGATTATTTTCGTTCAAATTCAACGCGCCGGCGATGTGCCCGGCGGCAAATTCCGCTTCGCTTCGCGCATCGACCCACAAAACGTTTTTCGCATTTTGTGCGTCTGCGACGGTGATTTCATCGCCGGCAACACGCGGCGGTTTCGGCACGATGAGCGCCGTGATTCCCGCCCCGGCGAAGATGACTGCGAAGAGAAAAACGAGTTGGCGAAAAAAAGACATTTTAGATTAGCCGAAAAAGAACGCAAAGAGCGTAAAGAGGATCACGCAGAGACGCGGAGGTTTTATCGTGAAATCTTTGCGTTCTCTGCGCTCTTTTGCGGCTGAACTAAATCACCCGTGTCATCCGTGCTATCCGTGGTTAAATTTTTCACATTTATTTTCTTCAATGCCGCGCGCGCGGCGGTGCGCAGCCGGAACTCGCCGGTTCCTGCGTATTTTTCGAGCACCGGTTTGTCGCCGGCATCGCCGAGCATGCCCAACACCGCGAACGCCGACATCCGTTGCATCACCGGCGCGTTCTCGCCGGCCGCCCATGTCCGCGCTGCGTCGAGTGCGCGTGTGTCGCCGGTTTGCGCGGCGACTTGAAGCGCGGTGGTTTTGTCCTGCCATGCGATTTTTTCGTCTTCGACGATGCGCATGGCGATGTCGCCCAATTCGCGGTTCGAAAGCCCTGCTTTTTCGGCCAGGCGCGCGAGCGCGAGCACCGCGGTGCCGGGAATGGCCAGGCGCGTGTCGCGCGTGCAGGCGATGAGTTTGTTGTAAATGGAGCGCCGCTTGCCGGCGTCGGTTTCGCGCCGCCAAAGCGCGTCGAGAAATTGCACCGTGTAATTTTGCCAGACCGTGCCGACGTGCGGCGCGTCGATCATCGCGAGGAATTTTTCCGAAAAATTGTCCGGCAGATGGTCGCAGTTGAGCAGCCGCCCGGCGACGTCGTTTTTGAGCGCGTCGAGTTCATCCGGGGTTGCCGGGTCGTCGGCGGGCGTTTTCCCCAGAAAGGCGGTCAGCAGCGCAAAATCGTCGGAGGGGATGGATTTGCCGAGCGTGCGAATCGTTTTGCCGCGCGCGTCAAAACTCGTGCCCGGCACTTTGCCGCAGATGATTCGTGTCGCCGTCGTGCCTTGCGCGAATGCGGGCGGGTCGGTTTCGGCGAGGGAAATGCCTGCCGGCGCGCCGGCGAGGATTGCGGAAACGATAAGCGTACGAGAAAGCGTTTTCATGAGTGAAACGGGGTTGAGGAACTATCGGCACAAGACGCTTTTTGTCGGATTTTCCAAGGGTGTTTTTTCGTCGTGTTCTCCGGCATTCGTATCCCGTTGCGTTTTTTTCCCGAGGGAGGGGGCGGTTGTTCAAATTAATGAAAAAAAATGTCCCAAACCGCCGTTTTTGAGAACTGTTTAGTAGCAAGACAACATGTCGGCGCGGGTGGTTTTGTCATTACGGACGTTCCTCTTTGCTCTCATGAGTGTTTTGTAACCTGCCTTTTCTCGTTTATGAAAAAAAACTCTCGCGTGTTTAGCATGCGCTCCCGTTGGCGTGATGCGGAAAAAGCCATTCTTGCGGCGGCCCTGTTTTGCTTTTTCGGATTGGCGGCTTCGCTGCCGGCGCAGACGGTTTTCCGGGAAAATTTTTCCGGCGGCACGGAACCGTTGAGCGGGAAGTCTGCCGAAATTGCTTCCGTCGGCGCGTCCGGGGCGACATGGCAGAGCGCGACTTCCGGCGTTACGATTTTTCGCGGCGACGGCGTTGTCGATGCCGCCAATGCCGGCAGCGCGGATCGCGGCGCGTGGTTCGCGCTCGGCGATAATTTTCTTAAACCGAATTCCGTTTACGCGCTGACGGTGGCGCAGAGCGCAACGGGCAATGCGTCGTTGTTTGCGGGGTTGCAGGCGTTTTCCGGCACGCCGGCGCTTACGAAGGCAGGACAAAATCAGGGCACGGCCGGCGCGGGGATTCACATTCGCGGATTCGCCGGCGGGCAGATGATTCGCGCTTACAAGCACATCGGCGGCACGGAAACGGTCGTGCGCGCGACGGATTTGGCGTTCGCGTCGCCGGCGGCTTACCGGACGCTGTTTTTCACAAACAATCTCACTGATGCGTCGGTGTGTGTCGGCAATGCGGCGGCGGCGTTCGACGCGTCCGGCATGAACACGCTTTTTCTGGCGTTCGACGACAGCGGCGTGAGCACCGGCAAGTTCGACAAGGTCGAGTTAACGCGTTTGTTCGCATTGCCGGGCGGCGAGGATTTTTCGAATTGCGCAAGCGGCGCGGCTGCCGGGCAAATCGCCGCCGATGTTTCCGGCGGCGCGCAAATCGTTACCGAGGGCGGTGAAAGTCTTTTGGCGCTGCCGGCGTGCTCGCCGGAGCCGGCGGAGGCACGTTACGCGGTTTACGCTCCGGCGGATTTCGGGGAAATTCTGTGGTTCGAGACGACCGCAAAAGTCGTCGCGACGGAAACCCGTTCGCAGTTCGTCGATTTGGACGGGATGCTTGTTGCCTTGGTAAAGGATGCCGACGGAAACGTTTATTTGGAAGCCTACGACGGCAGACAGGGCCTCGCCAACGGCGGCGGGAGGTGGACGAAATTAAGAATTAAGAATTATGATTTAAGAAGTGACGATTTTTTCACCCTCACTGTTCGCGCGGATTATCTGCGGAAGAAATTCGACGTGTTC
>JAVBUU010000043.1:0-12042 GCA_031555005.1 Opitutales bacterium
GAAAATAATTTGCTTCGCACGGATTATGCTTACGAAGTCAATCGGGATATAAAAACAGCCGTGAAAAACCGCAACGCCGCAACCGGTGAAATTTATTCCGAGTATACCTATTCGCACGATGCGCTCGACCGGCGCAGCGCGCGCACGCAAACCGGCAAGGCGTTTGCCGGCGATGCTGCCGTAACGGACGCGTTTTCTTATAATCCGCGCGGCGAAGTGACCGGCAGCATCAATAATCGCAAAGACGCGCAGAATCGCGATTATGCCTATGATTCAATCGGCAACCGGCTTACGGCGACCGAGGGCAATAATACAAATTTCAAAAGCGAATACGTGTCGAACGGACAAAACCAATATACTGAAATAAAAACATCCGAACCATCCGTGTCATCCGCGGTTAAAAATCAAAATTACGATGCCGACGGCAATATGCTGCACGACGGCAGCGGATTAATCTGTGTATGGGATGCTGAAAATCGTTTAATCGAAGTAACCGTAAACGGTAAACAAATAAAATACGTCTATGATGCCGGCGGACGGCGCATAAAAAGCGAGTATTACGAAAACGGCGTTTTAAAGGAAACGACGCGCAGTGTTTTTGACCGTTGGAATATAATTGCGGAGAAAAGCACGATTGCCGGCGGCGAAGAAAGCTTAAAGACCTATCACCGGGGATTGGATTTATCCGGCAGCCTGCAAGGAGCCGGCGGGGTCGGCGGGTTGAGAAGCATGCGCGTCGTGACGCAAAACGGCAACACGGCCAAGGACGGCAAATATTTTTACGCGTATGACGCCAACGGCAACGTGAGCGAATGCCTGCATGAATCGGGGGCGTATGAACATTACGAATACGACTCGTTCGGGAAATTGACCGAGGGGAGTTTTGCCGGTGTCAACCGAATTGGTTTCAGCACAAAGCAAATCGAGCCGATGACGGGTTTTTATTATTATGGCTATCGATTTTACGACCCGAATGCCGGAAGATGGATTAATCGGGATCCGGTTGAAGAATCCGGCGGCGTGAATTTGTATGGTTTTGTCAAAAATGGTCTTAAAACGGTAGATTTTTTAGGCCTGCTTAGCAAGGATGATTGTTGCAACGGTAAATCCGGAAAGGAAGTTGTGGATGAAGCAGGCAGAAGTTGCTGTTCCTATGATATCCGGAAAATAAGTTTAAAAATAGACGCATTGACGCTTGCCGGACATGCTTTTCTTCAATATCCGGGAGGAACCAGTGGGTTTTATCCGACTACGGTAAGCCCTTTAGATTGGTTTACAGATACATTGCGAACGGGAGAGGTTCGCGATGATTCTAAGCGAAAATCGCAGTATCAACGCAACTATAATGCATGCCCGGAGACGGTATCGGCATTGCGAAACTCAATAGCAAATACGCCTGTGGTACCCTATGTTAGTTACTCTCTTGCAAATGCAGGAAGTCCTAATTGCGCCGGTTGGGCGTGCTCTCGCCTTGAAGATGCCGGTCTTTCTCCTCCTTTGCCAGGAAACACTTATCACTTAACACCGAGACAACTAATTGTATCAGACGTTGTGCAAAGCATCTCTAATTATGAACCGACAATACCTATGAGGTATCCTTTACCGCATTTTTAATTTTTTATGAACTTAAAACAATTTTTACTGTTGCTGCTGGGCGTAATAGGCGCGGTCATCCTTCCATTTGCAGTTCTGTTTGTTATTGCTTTGCTTGCGCTTCCGGAAACGTCGGCTCAGGCTGATGTGCGTGACGCGTTTTGCAACTCTGTGATAATTGAAGCAAGGGCGCGCGGGATTGACTTGGACGGGGTTTTAACAGCAGGCGGAGATGGTGGAAGTGGATGTATATATGTATATATATATGATTCTATTTCCGTCGAAGATAAGCGGACAGTTGAAGAGATTATTGAAAAAAAATCTAAGGAGATGAAAATCGCAGTAAAATATGAGCGGACTTCCTGGTTAAGGAGGATGTTTGAATTTTTGAGTAATAACAGTGAAGTACAAGCTACAAGCCAAGGAAAAACAGGGGACTGAGTTTTTTGAGATCTTAAAATTGCCGCGCGGCGATCAATTTGACCGCATTATTGCGGCAACGGCGATTGTTCATCGCGTGCCGCTGATTACCGAGGATGTGAATACCTTGGACGCCGGCGTCGTGCCGGTAATTCGGTAAGCGTCCCGGGGCGAACGGCCCTTGATTACAACCGTACCGGCATGCCTGCGGCGCGCAATTTGTCTTTCGCGTCGCGAATCGTGTATGTGCCGTAGTGGAAAATCGACGCTGCCAAAACCGCGCTCGCTTTTCCTTTTTTGACGACATCGACCAGGTGGTCGAGATTGCCGGCACCGCCGGACGCGATCACCGGTACCGAAACCGATTCGCTCACGCGCCGCGTGAGTTCGATGTCGTAACCGGTTTTCATGCCGTCGCAGTCCATGCTCGTGAGCAGGATTTCGCCGGCGCCGAGCTCGGTGACGCGCTTTGCCCATGCGATGACGTCGAGCTCGGTGCGCTTGCGGCCGCCGTGCGTGTAAACGTGCCACGAGTCCGTGCCGGGTTCGCGGCGCGCGTCGATGGCGACGACGATGCATTGGTTGCCGAATTTTTTCGCGGCATTTAAAACCAAATCCGGATCGAGAATAGCGGCGGTGTTCAGCGAAACTTTGTCCGCGCCGGCATTGAGCATGGCGCGAATGTCATCCGCGGTGCGCAGCCCGCCGCCGACCGTGAGCGGCATGAAAATTTCGTCCGCGGTGCGTTCGACGACTTCGCGCATGATGCCGCGTTCTTCGTTCGAAGCTGTGATGTCGAGGAAAACGAGTTCGTCCGCGCCTTGTTCCTGATAAGCGCGCGCGCAGGCGACGGGGTCGCCGACGTCGCGGAGTTGTTCGAATTGGAGGCCTTTGACGACGCGGCCGGCTTTGACATCAAGACAGGGAATAATGCGGACGGATAACATTCCCGGCAGGAAAACAAGAGTCCGGCGATTTTCAACGCCGGACTCTTGATCGGCTGTTTTTGTTACAACAAGCCCAATTCCATTTTGCCTTCTTCGGAAATCATCGACGAGGTCCACGGCGGTTCCCAGACGATTTCGACATGCGCCTCGTGGACGCCGGGCACCGTGAGCACGCGGTTGCGCGCGTCTTCGGCGATCACCGGTCCCATGCCGCAACCGGGGGCGGTGAGCGTCATGGCGATGTAAACTTTGTGCTTTTTGCCGTCGGTATCTTCGATCGGCGCGACTTGCATGGAGTAAACGAGGCCGAGGTCGACGATGTTGACGGGGATTTCCGGGTCGAAAACGGTTTTGAGCTGTTCCCAAATGGCGTCGTTGTCCGGCGGCGTGTCGATGCCGGGATGTTCGGCGGTGCCGCGCGAACCGGTTTCGTCGGTTTTGCCGGCGGTTCCTGCGGCGTCGGACGGCACGGGCACGTCGAGCGCGGGGGCGTCGGCGCCGTTGATGCGGAACAGGCCGTACTCGCAAACGACGGTAAAGTTACCGCCGAGCCGGTGCGTGATGTTTACCTTGGTGCCGGCGGGCAAGAGCACGGGGTCGCCGGAGGGAATTACGGTCGCGTTGACTTCGTGTTTGAGTTCGCGGTCGTTGGATTTTTCGGAGTCGGGCGCGGGTTGTCGGTAATTAAACATGTGTTTTCCGGAAAAATGCGTTGTCGTCCGCGATTGTCAAACGCGGGCGGCGATGCGGCGCGTTATCGGTTTATTTCGAGACGGGCGTGATGCGTTTTTCCGAATGCGTTGCTTATGTCGATGTTCAGCGAGACGCCGTCGGGGGTTGTTTCGGCTTTGACCGTCTTGTCGCTTGCAATTGATTTTCCGGCGATGTTTCCGATTTTCAGCGTGATAATGCCTTGGTTTGTTTGGTTCGGATCCGACGCGTAAACGTCGATAAATTTCCCGGTTGTTTTGAGCATCACGCATGCCGGCGTGTCGGTCTCGACGGAGATTTGCCCGATTGCAAGCGCGGCGGGTTGCCGGAAGACGATTTGCGTGATGCCGAGTTTGCGGTGCCGGACGGCTTGGACGGTGTCGTTGTTGGCGAGAACGGTGATTGTTTCGGCGAGCTTGCGCGCGTATTCGTCCATTGCCGCCAAGCTGATTTTCGGATTAACGACATAGGCGAAACCCGCATTTTCGGGTGCCGCGCCGTGGTTGAGGTAAAGCGAGAAAACGCCGCAGGCGACATCGCCCCGGGTGCTGCGGTTAATATCGTGCCGGTTGCCGCGTCGGGTGATTGTTTTGAGGGTCGCGTTGTTGATGGGGGTCGGGAAAAAATAACCGACGTCGTCGTGGTGGACCCATTCGAGCGCGTCGGGCGCGTCGGTTGTTTCTGCATCAAGTTGTTTTACGGTCTTTGCTTTGCGGGTGACCGCGCCGTTGAGGCGTGTTTGGTTGAGCGAAGTTGTGATGTCGGCTTTAGCGTCGGGGGCGTTAATCGCGGTGCTGAGGGCGACGAATTCGTCGTCGAAGAAAAACCAAGATTTTTTGGCCGAAACGCGGAGTTTTTTATAATCGAAAGCGCAGCTTCCGTAAAGGCCGTCGGAGACCCCGCCGGCGAATTTGCCCGAACCGCAGTTGCCGAAGGCGCGCGGGGGGCGCAAGGAATGGTTGTCTTGTTCGATTGTCGTTCCCGGCAATTTTGCCCAGTCCCAGACGGGCATGAGGTTATCATACTCGTTGCCGGTGCGCATGATGAGTGTGACGCCGTCGCCGAGGTGGTAGTTTTTGAGGCCTTCGTTGTTGCCGGTTTCCGGTTCGACGGTGCGCACGGACGAGGTTTTTACGCCGACGTAATATTCGGGTCGCCGGTGTGTCATGATATCGGCGAAGGGGAAATTTTTGTTGCCTGAAAATTCAAGCGCGGGGTCGGTGTTTCGGTGTTTGATTGCGTATTCGATGCGGGCGAGGAACTGCCTGAGTTCTTTGTCGCGGTAATTGCCGGACATGCGCAGGAGGCGTTTGATTTGCCCGGCGTATTGTTTCGCCATGGCGTCCGTGTTTTCCCGTGTAAGCCCTCGGCCGGCCGCCGTATAATCAATCGTGTCGCCGCGAATAAACCATTGAACGCCGTCGAGCATGTGGTCGACGAGCAGTCGGATTTTTTCATCTGAAAACGCATACTCGGTTCCTGCGACATAGGATCCGACCGTGAGAACCGATTCGGTGAAAATGGAGCCGTAGCCTTGAATGTAAAGTTGCGGGCCGTGTTGAAGGAAAGAGCCGTCGGGCATGATGCCTTCGTTTTTGCCGAATTCAAGCGTGTCGCCGACGGACTCGACTGCTTCGCGCAAGCACTGCCGGTCTTCGGTGATGACGGCGCGGCAGAAGGTGGCGACGGCGCGATCGACGCGATTGGCGCCGGTGTTTGTGCCGGTTTTTTTTGTGCGCGGCGCGTAGGATTGCGCGACGATTTTTACACCGGCCTGAATGCGTTTTTCATCCAACTCGGGGCGAATTAAAATAAGGATTTGGCCGAGTCGCCGGGGGACGGCGATGTCGTTAAACCACCAGTTGGCGCTGCGCGGGTTTTTCGAGATCCAGGCATCATAGGCCGCAATAATTTTTTCTTTGAGTTCGGGGCTGTTGCGGAATTTCCCGGGTTGCCGGTAAGCGCGGCAGAGCGTGAGCAGGCGGGAGAGGTGATTGAGCGGTATCCGGACCGTATTGGTGCGGTTTGCATAGTCGATGTCGGACCAAGTGCCGTCAGGCTTGAGTGTTTCGAGCGCTTGCTCGGCTTGTTTTTCATAATTTCCGCGCCGGCGGGCGACGGGATCGTCGGAGACGATGCCGCCGGAGAGCGTAATTTCAAAATCCCTGCTTTCCCCGGAAAGAATCTCTTCCCGCGCGCGTTCGGCGACGCGGTCAAAATCGTCGGCACGCGCCGGCGAAAGCGCGAGCAGGAATGCGCAGAGGAAAAATGAGGCGCGGGAGCGAAGGGGACGGGGCATTTTCACGGGGGCTGAAAGGTGTTCGAAAAACGAGGCCGTTTTTACGGGATTTCCCGGCGAAGCGGGCGGGGCGCCGGATTTGAGGCGCGCGCGTTACAGCTCGAAATCCGCCGGTGCGATGAGTACGACGAACTCGCCTCGGAGATTGTTGCCGGCGAGCTTCGGCGCGATGTCGGCAATGGCGCCGGTAAGCATCGTTTCGTGCATTTTCGTTAATTCGCGCGCGATGCAAACCACGCGTTTTTCGCCAAGTTGTTCGAGAATTTCTCCGGCGAATTTGTCGATGCGGTGGCAGGACTCGTAGAGAATGACGGTTTCGCCGGCGTCGCGAATTGTATCCAAAAAGCGAATACGCGCGGCGGACTTCGGCGGCAAGAAACCGACGTAACGAAAGGCATTGCTCGGCAAGCCGGACGCCGAAAGCGCGGCGATAAAGGCGCACGGGCCGGGGATCGGCGTCACCGGCAAGCCGCGCCTGCGGCATTCGCGGGCGACGCGAAAGCAGGGGTCGCTGAGCGTCGGCGTGCCGGCGTCGCAAATCAGCGCGATGTTTTCGCCGCCGGCGATGCGGTCGGCAAGTGCCGGCGCGAGCGTTTGCTCATTGTGTTCGTGGTAGGCGAGGAGCGCTTTTTCGGCAATGCCGAGCAGTCGCAAAAGATTGCCGGAAGTGCGCGTGTCTTCGCAGGCGATTACGTCGGCTTCGCGCAATACGTTTTTGGCGCGTTCGGAAATGTCGCCGAGGTTGCCGATCGGCGTGGCGACGATGTGGAGTGTTCCCGGCATGGAAGGAAATTACGATTTAAGAATTAAGATGCAAGAAAAGGGAAGCTGTGCGCGCCGGCGCAAAACAAATCCGTTTTTCAATCACGTTGCCCTCACTCCTTAGTTCTTAAATCTTACTTCTTACTTCTTACTTCTTACTTCTTAATTTTGCTAAAACACCGGCAGCGCGAAACCCTCTGTCGCGCCGGCCATGAGTTTTCGGTTAAGTGTTTTGGATTGCGCCGTCGCTTCCCGGATTGCGCTCAGAAGCGTTTGTTCAACGGTGCCGGGATCTTCTTTGAGGAATTCCGGATCGACGGTTAAACTTTTGAAATCGCCGTCGCCGTTGACGACGATCGTGATTGCGCCTCCGCCGTGTGATACGCGGATTTCGGCGTTTGCCAGTTCGGTTTTGGCGTTTTCGATGCGTTCTTGCATCTTTTGCGCCTGTTTGAGTATTTTGCCTACGCCTGCCATGAGTCTGTTTGTTTGCGGTGGATAATTGTTGCGGCAGTGAAGGCTCGAAGTGCGCCGGAGGTCAAGCCTCGGCGGGTTTGGAATCAATGTCTGCTTTTTTGAAAAATATTTCTTGCCGGAGTAAAAAAAAACATTCTCCTTGTTGCCTCACTCAATTGCAGGGTGGAGCAGCTCGGTAGCTCGTCAGGCTCATAACCTGAAGGTCATTGGTTCAAATCCAATCCCTGCACCCAATTTGAAAAGCCCTTCGCCGATGCGAGGGGCTCTTTTTTGAAAAACCGGATGCGGTGCCTCGAAAATTTTCAGGGCATAATTTTATTTCCCGCCGGCGGATTTCCCGCCATGCTGACGATGCTTTTTGATTTTAACTCGTTTTGCTCCGATGAACACCGACAAGACACACAAGGAACCGGCAACCGGGCGTATTGACGCCAAGCGTTTTTGCGGCGCTTACACCGCGCTGATCACCCCGTTTAAAAACGGAGCGGTGGATTATGACGATTTAAAGAAACTTGTGGATTTTCAAGTGGAGCAGGGCATCGACGGCCTTGTTTCCGTCGGGACGACCGGCGAATCGCCGACGCTCGACACCGACGAGCATATCGACGTGATCGCCAAGACCGTCGAGTTTGCGCGCAAGCGCGTGCCGGTGCTTGCCGGCACCGGCTCTAATTCCACGGCGGAAGCGATTGAACTCACGCAACGCGCGGATCGTTACGGCGCGGACGGATTTTTGCTCGTCGCGCCCTATTACAACAAGCCGAGCCAAGAAGGGCTTTTCCGGCATTTCGCTGCGATTGCCGAAAGCACGGAAAAACCGATTATTTTGTATTCGATTCCCGGGCGCTGCGGCGTCGAGATCGCGACGGATACCGTTGTCCGACTGCGCGCGAAATATCCGAACATTTGCGGCATCAAGGAAGCCGGCGGCTCATGTGATAAGGTTTCCGAGCTCGTCCGCGCGCTCGACTCCGAGTTTGTCGTTTTGTGCGGCGACGACGGTTTGACGCTTCCGTTCATCAGCCTGGGCGCGCGCGGCGTGATTTCCGTGGCGTCGAATTTATTCCCGAAAGAAATCGCTCAATTCGTCATGCTTGCGCGCAGCGAAGACGACACCGGCGCACTTCGCATGCATAACGCGTTCGCTGACCTTTTCAAAAAATTCTTTATCGAACCGAATCCCGTTCCGATCAAATACGCCCTTGCGCGCGCCGGCATCATCGGCTCGCCGGAAGTGCGTTTGCCGCTGTGCGAGATGTCGGAAAAGAATCGCGCGATCATTGATGCCGCAATGGAGGCGTATAAACGCGCTTAACGCGGAAAATTCAAAATCCCGAAAAACCAAATTCTAAATTACAAAAAGACTGCCGGCGCAGCCCGAAGTATTTCGGAAATTTGTAATCGATATTTGAAATTTATTCGGGATTCGGGTTTTTGTCATCGGGCAATTCCCGGTAAATTTTAATTAAAAGAAAATGTTCACCATCCTTCTCAACGGTTGCAAAGGTCGCATGGGCGCAACGATTGCGGCCGCCGCGAAAACCGCCGGCATAAACGTAATCGGCACCGATCAGGGCGACAATCCGGCGGAACATATTGCCGGGGTTAACGCGGTCATCGATTTCAGCCATCACACGGTAACGCCGGTGTTGGCGCGTCTGTGCGCCGAACAAAACAAGCCGCTCGTCATCGGCACCACCGGGCATTTGCCGGAAGAGCGCGCCGCGATTCTCGCCGCGATAAAAAACATTCCCGTTGTCTGGGCCGGCAATTATTCCGTCGGCGTAACGCTATTGAATTATTTGACAAAAATCGCCGCGACCACGCTCGATCCGAGTTACGAAATCGAACTCGTCGAGATGCACCACCGGCATAAAAAAGACGCGCCCTCCGGCACCGCCGAAAAACTTTTGCAGGTGCTTCGCGACGCGCGGAAATTGCCGCCGGAATCCTTGCGCCACGGACGTTCCGGCATCACCGGCGAACGCGCGCAAAACGAAATCGGCGTGCACGCATTGCGCGGCGGCCACGTCATCGGCGACCATACCGTAATTTTTGCCGGCGAAGGCGAGCGCATCGAGCTCACGCACAAAGCCTCGAGCCGCGAGGTTTTTGCCCAAGGCGCATTGCGTGCCGCGCAATGGGTCGCTTCGCAAAAACCGGGGCTCTACGGCATGGAAACGGTGCTCAGCCTCGGCTGAGAATGAAATTACGAATTAAGATTTAAGAAGTAAGAAAATATATCCGTGAAATAACGACAACCGGCGTTTCTGCGTCTTTACTTCTTAATTCTTAAATCTTAATTTTCTTCCCATGATCGTTTCCGTCAACGGCACGCTCCTTGAATCCGGCATTTTTCGCGCCGTCGTCGAATGCGGCGGGCTCGGTTATGAAGTGCATATTCCGGTGACAACCGCCGAAAAATTGCCGCCGGTCGGCTCGCCGGTGCATTTGCACACGCGGCAGGTTTTTCGCGAAGACGGCCAATTCCTTTACGGTTTCGCGACGACCGAAGAACGTGATTTCTTCGGCCTTTTGATTGAAAAAGTTTCCGGCATCGGACCGAAAATCGCGCTCAACATTTTCAGCCGGCTTTCGCTGCCGACTCTGAAAGACGCGATTGCGCGCAGCGACGTGAAGCTTCTTTCGGATTGTCCCGGCATCGGCAAAAAAACGGCGGAACGCCTCGTCATCGAATTGCGCGACAAAATTGTCCCCGGCGGGAAATCCGGCGAATCAACGTTGTCGGGAAATGCCGGCGGCGCTGCCGGAAACGCGCAATCGAGCGCGCAAAACGACGCCGTGGCAGCGCTGATTTCACTCGGATTAAAAGCACCCGACGCCGACAAAGCCGTCCGGCGCGCCGCCGAAAAACTCGGTACCGGCGCCACGGCGGAAAAGTTGATTCGCGCCGCGCTGGGAAATTGAAAAACGCGCTTTATCCGGGTCGTCCGGGGACGCATTCCGACTTGTTCGGATAAACGCCGTTTTACGTTTTTCCCGATTGCAAAACCGTCCCGTTTTTCGCCCATTAAACCCAATGCCCATTCCTTCGAATAAAAGTTCCTGTTCTTTCTGCGGACGCCCCGGCCCGCTTGTCGGTAAAATTATCGCCGGCCCCGGCGGCGTAAATATTTGCGATGAATGCGTCGCGACATGCACGCAACTGCTGGGGATTTTGCCGAAGAAAGAAAATGCCGACGCGTCGAAAGTTTCTGCGGCGCCCGCTCCCGGCAAACCGGCGCTCTCCGTCGTCGAGAAAAAAGACGAGACGCCCGGCCCGGTGAAACTGACTTCGCCGGCGAATATTCAAAAGGTGCTCGACGAGCATGTCATCGGACAGGAACAGGCGAAAAAGGTTTTGTCCGTCGCGGTTTACAATCACTACAAACGGCTCAACGCAAAGCTGCACGGACACGGCGTGTCGCCGGAATTCGGCGAAGACCTCAAAGAAGTCGAAGTCGAAAAATCGAACATCCTTTTACTCGGGCCCACCGGCAGCGGCAAAACGCTGCTCGCGCGCACACTCGCCCGCGTGCTCGACGTGCCGTTCGCGATCGCGGACGCCACGACCGTTACCGAGGCCGGCTATGTCGGCGAAGACGTCGAATCCATTATTTTACGTTTGTTGCAGGCTGCGGATTTTAACGTCAAACGCGCGGAAACCGGCATCATTTACATCGACGAAATCGACAAACTCGCGCTCAAAGGCGATTCGCCGCATGTATCCAGAAATTTAGGACAAGGCGTGCAGCACGCGTTGCTGAAAATTATCGAAGGCTCGGTGTGCAACGTGCCGCCGCAAGGCGGGCGAAAGCACCCGGATCAATCCTACATTCAAGTCGACACGTCGAATATTCTGTTCATTTGCGGCGGCGCGTTTGTCGGGCTTGATCAAATTGTCGGACGGCGCATCGGCAATAAATTCCTCGGCTTCGACATCGCCTCGAAAACGAACGGCGAGCCGCTTACCGCCGAACAAATCATGACGAATTTGGAGCCGGAGGATTTGTTCGATTTCGGATTAATTCCGGAGTTTGTCGGCCGCTTGCCGGTGGTTTCCGTTTTGAGCGAATTGAAACTCGAAGACCTCGAACGCGTGCTCGTCGAAACGAAAAATTCGCTCACGCGCCAGTATCGGAAACTTTTCGCCATGGAAAACGTCCGCCTGACGTTCACGCCGGACGGCATCGCGGCGGTCGCGCAAAAGGCATTGAAACTTAAAACCGGCGCGCGCGGGCTGCGAAGCATTTTGGAGCGTCTCATGCTCGACACGATGTATGCGCTTCCGAGCGTTTCGGCGGTTTCCGAAGTCGTCATCGACGCCGATTTCGTCAACGGCGTCGCGCCGGCGAAAATCGTTTCGACCCGCAATGCGCAAAAATCCGCTTAATCCGAGTTTCTCCGAATGAACATTTATCCTGCGGTTGACATTAAAAACGGCCAATGCGTGCGCCTCAAACAAGGTCTCGCGAGTGAGGTCACGACGTATTTTACCGATCCGACCGAACCCGCCCGGCAGTTTGCCGCCGCCGGCAGCACTTGGATTCACGTCGTGGATCTCGACGGTGCGTTTGACGGCGCGGTGCGTAATCTTGACGCGCTTCGCCGCATTGCCGCCACCGGACTGCGCGTCGAATTCGGCGGCGGGTTGCGCGACGCGGCAAGCGTCGCCGGCGCAATCGACGCCGGCGCAAACCGTGTTATTTTGGGAACGAAAGCCGCTGCGGACGAAAAATTTGTCGAAGAAACGGTGCGCCGGCACGGCGAAAAAATTGCCGTCGGCATCGACGCCAAAGACGGATTTGTTGCCGTAAAAGGATGGGTTGAAGT
>JAVBUU010000085.1:0-4828 GCA_031555005.1 Opitutales bacterium
CTCGCTCGAACGTTGCCCGCCGGAACTGGCGTCCGACCTCGTCGATCGCGGCATCGTGCTTGCCGGCGGCGGTTCCTTGATTCGCGGCATGGATAAATTCATCAGCGAAGCGACCGGCATTCCGGTGTTCGTCGGCGAAGACCCGCTTTGCGCCGTCGTAAACGGCACCGGCGTTATTTTGCAGGAAGACGCGCGCTGGCGCGGCAAGTAAGTCGCGCCGGAAGTCGGCCGGAGAGCTCAACGGGTTCGTAAAAACCTCCAAGGAAGCAAGCGGGTTTCAATGACGAACTCTTCTCGGCGCATCGACATCAAACCGTTTGTCTTTCTCGCAATCGGTTTGGCGTGTTGGTGGATATTGCCGGGCGTCGTTCGCGGTTTTTTCAAAGAAACATTTTATGAATTTCAGGCACCGCTCCTCGTCGCGCAATCCCGCGCGGAAGATGTTCGGAAATTCTGGACGCTGAAAATCGCCGGAACAAGAAACGAACTGATCGAAGCCGGTCGCGACATGGCGCGGATTAACGCGGCACTCTCGCTGCGTGTCGCCGAGTTGAAAAAAATCGAAGCGGAAAATCGCCGACTGGAAAAAATGTTCGGCATCCCGTCGCGCCCCGATTACCGGACAATCATTGCGCGCGTCGCCCGGCGCGACCTCAATACCTGGTGGCAGGAAATCACGTTACGCAAAGGCTCAGCCGACGGCATCCGCGAAAACTGCCCGGTTGTTGTTGCCGGCAATGTCGTCGGGCGCGTCAGGAAAGTCCGTCTCTACACCTGTGAAGTCGAACTCGTCACAAGTCCGGATTTCCGGATTTCGGCAAACATCGACGGCGACGACCGTCCCGTAATTTACGCCGGCGGCACGCAAAACATGCCCTTCTCGACACCGTCCGGCAACGTCACGCACATCCCGTCGAACTACGAATTTCCTCACGCGACAAAAGACGCACCGCTCCAGGTTTTCACCTCCGGGCTCGGCGGCGTTTTCCCGGGCGGCTACGTACTGGGCACCGTTTCGAAAACGCTCGTCCCGACGGACGACGGCCTCTTCCTGAGCGGGCGCGTGACGCCTTCCGCCGACCTCGCCACAATCGAAGAAGCCGCCGTGCTCGTCGCCATCGGCGACTTTCGCGACGAAAGTTCCGCACCGGCGCCCGCCCGCCAATGAAAAACTTTCTGCAACAAACGCCGGCATTCCTCGCGAGCATTGCCTGGGTCTTTGTGCTGAATTTGCTTCAACCGCTGTTCGCGCAATGCGGCATTTTCGTTTATGCCGACGCCGTTTTCTTATTTATTCCGGCGCTGTTCATGTCGACACGCGCCGCCTTCGCGACCGTCGTCTTGTGCACGCTTTTTGCCGATGCGACACGCCCTTCGCCCTTCGGGCTTTCGGCGACGTTGTTGCTTCCGGCGCTGCCGATACTTATAGCCGTTAAACGCGAACTCCGGCGTTGGCCGCGTTTGACGTGGACCGGCATCGCGCTCCTCGTGAACACACTCGCGTGCCTTGCGCTTGCAGGAATTTTCTCGCAAACCGCGGCCGCGCCGCCGCCGGAAGCCGCGCTTGCCGCGACGATTGCCGGCACAACGGCATCCGCGCTGCTCATCGCCGTTTTCGCGAATTGGTTTTGGGAGTTCCAGCTCTCACTGTCCGCCGCCGCCGGAAGAGACCTTCTCGCGCGCGCCCAAAAAAACGAAGAATAACGCCATGATTTCTTCGCAGGAAAAACCCGACGACGCGCTTCGCCCCGGCCGACTTTGGACACTCGGCATCACCTTGTTTTTACTGGGATTCCTGCCGCTCGGCCTCGGCCTCGGCGGCATTCAACTCTGGCACGACAACGAATACCGCAAACGCGCGCGCACCCAAAGCCAGCGCTTGATTTTGCTGCCGGCGCCGCGCGGCAACATCCTCGACCGGCACGGCCGACTCATCGTCGGCAATCGCCCCTGCTGCAACATCGTCGCCGACCTCTCCGGCATGCAGGACGAAATTCGCGCGGAACGCGAGCAACTCGTCCGCCGGCATCTCATCATCAAACGCCTCACGGATCCGGACGCCGCACTCGGTAAAAAACAATCGGGCGAAATTTCCGGCATCGCCATTCGCAACGTCCTGCAACGTTATCTCGATAAAACAAACCGACTCTTCGGACGCAACGACGTCGTCGACGTCAAGGCAGTCACCTATCACGCCGGACAACGCCTGCGGCGCGCCCTGCCCTTCACGCTCGTTTCCGACATCTCGGAAAACGAACTGGCGAAATTCGTCGAAAATTTTCCGCCGAACGCCCCCGTCCGCATTTCCTTTGAAAGCGTGCGCACCTACCCGCACGGCACCATGGCCGCGCACATACTCGGTTACCTGCGCCAAGACCGTTCGCCGGCGAGCACCGAAAAACTTCCCGATACGGACGAAGCCGGCAACTCGTCCGCAGAAATGCTCGCCGAATTCCTCGAACAACCCGACGGCGCCCGCCGCGCCGGCACGCTTAAAAAATACAACGGACTCCGGCCCGCCGCCACCGGACTCGAATACCGCTTCGACAAAGACATACTTCAAGGCACGCCGGGCTATGAGTTTTGGACCGTTCGCCCCAACTATTATCTTTACGAAAAGATCTCCGAAGCCGCACCCCGGCAAGGGAATCATCTCGTCACCGCGCTCGACCTTGATTTGCAACTCGCCGCCGAAAAATCGCTCGCGCGGCGCGTGCCGGGTCACGACGCCGCCGTCGTCGTCCTCGACGTAAAAACCGGAGAAGTCCTCGCCATGGCCTCCGCGCCGACATTCGACCCCGCGCTCGCCGGCAACTCGGAATATTACGAAGAAATCACCGAATCCGGCAAAAACGTCTGGGTAAACCGCGCCGCCGCCGGTCTCTACGCGCCCGGCTCCACCTTCAAGCCGATCACAGCAATCGCCGCCATGCGCACCGGCGTCGTGACCCCTTACGAAACAATCGACTGCGGACAATTCATCGAACTCGGAAACCGGAAATACCGCGAACACGACGGGCGCGCTTACGGCGATGTCGATATCCCGCGAATGCTCGAAATCAGCTGCAACGTCTATTGCTACAAAGTCGCGCTGCTCATCGGACAACACGCCGGCATCCGCGCATTGACCGACGAAATCAACCGCTTCGGACTCGACGCAAAAAGCGAAATCGAAATCGGCTCGATCGCCGGCATTGCCGCATCGCCGGAATACAAAAGAAAAACGGGACGCGGCGGCTGGTCGCTCGGCGACTCCGTCCAAACCGCAATCGGGCAAGGTTTCACGCTCACCACGCCGCTCAACCTCGCCTGCTTTTACGCCTCCCTCGCGCGCAACGAAACGCACACAATCCCCACACTCCTTCGAAAACCGGAAAACGACAAAAAGCGCGTCAACCACGGCGGCGAACCAATCGGGCTCTCGCAAGAGCAATACACCGCGCTGCAAAGCGGACTCCGCCGGTGCGCCGAAAACGGCACCGGCCGCATGGTCGCCGGCACCTACGACGGCGGCGCATTGTTCAACCACGACCCGAGCCTGCGTCCGGCACCCCTGCACGATTTGAACATCGCCGTAAAAACCGGCACCGCCCAAAAAGAACTCCCGAACGGAAAAATGTCCCACATCGCCTGGATCGGCGCATTCGCCCCGGCCTATGACCCGCGCGTCGCAATTTGCGTGATGGTGGACGAGGGCGACGACGCCGACCGTGAACTCGCCGGCGGCAAAACGGCCGGCCCGATTGCCAACGACGTGCTCGCCGAATGGAAACGCATTTATTTCAGAGATACTCCGCTGCCGGATTTTTAGGCTTTTCGACGGCTCAAAAAAACACGGCCCGGAGTCCGACCCGAAGGGAAAAACACAACACTCCTGCTTATAAGTAAAATTTAAAATAATTTTAAATTATTCTAATTTGAAAAATTTTGCGTGTAATTTTCTTTTGCCACCGCCTCAAAAACTTTCAACGTCACGCCCAACATGAAAACCCTAACCTCGATGTTCGCCGGCTCCTTCAAGGCGAAAAATTCCCCCATCGCGCGCCTCACTTCTTTCATTCGCCCGACGGCGGCTGCGTTCGCGCTCCTGCTTGGCGTCACAACCGCTTCCGCGGCAATGGGCCCCGGAACGATTAGCGTTGAAAACGCAAAAGGCACCGTTTACACGGTCTCGGCGGACGGCACGAAAACGGCAATTCCCGCCGGGGCAAAGATTAAGGGAGGCGTCACGGTCCAAACCGGAAAAGACGGCACCGTCGGACTTTTCTTCTCGAACGGCGTGCGCGTCTTTTTGCAACCGAACGCTGCCGTTGAAATCGGCCGTTACGAAGTCGCCGGCACCGAACGGACAGGCAACTACAAGAACGTTTCCAAGGAATCCGGTTTCTCCAACACCCGCATCAACGTCCTCCAAGGCGAAGTCGCGGTTGAGTCCGGTAAACTCGGAACGCCGATTTCGAGCTTTATTGTCAGCTCCCCCTACATCAGCGTCACCGCCGGATCCAATGCCACATTCACCCTTTCGCACTCGGATCAAGTCGGCGTGCTCAGCAACGTAAGCGGCACTGTAAGCGCAAAAGACCTCAGCAAAGGCACCTCGGGCACGAACTCCCCGGTTGAGACGAATGAAGCATTTATCGTCCGCAAAGGCGCACCGGCACCCCAAATCGAAAAACTTACCCCGACGCAAATCGCGCAAATCAAAAATACGATTATCGCCGGTAACACCGACACCCCCGCAGGTTCGGGAACCCAATCCGGCCAAACCGGCGACACCGATACGGACGATGACGGTGACGACGGCGATGACGGTGCCGATGACATTCCC
>JAVBUU010000076.1:0-6603 GCA_031555005.1 Opitutales bacterium
AGTGCCGAAGTTGCTCTTTCGCTCCGTATCCGGGATTTGGTAAAAATATTCGCCGTTGAACAATTTCTTCTCGATGTTTTTCGCGCCTTCCAAGCGTCGTTGGCGGCATTGTTTCGCGAAGGCTTCGTCGCCCATGAATTCGGCCATCTTTTCGCCGGCGGCCAACGATCCGAGAGCTTCGATGATCGTCCACGCAATATCCCCGTACCACGCCGCGTCCAGCGTGTATTCCTGCGCACCGTCCAAAAACCCGTCGCCGTTTGCGTCGTGATTCAATACATATTCAACCGCTTTTTTCGCGTTCGGCCAAATGCGTTTTAAAAACTCGCCGTCCGGACTCATCGTGTGCTCGCGCCACATCCCCATGATCCGCCCGCATTGGCCGTCAATCGCCGGACCTTTGCCGTGTTCGCCGCGCATGCCGATGGTGCCGGTTTCCGCGTTAAAACCGAGCCCGAGGTCAATTTTTTCGCGCGTATAACGCTCGATATCAGGGAACAATCGTGCCGGTGCCTGTGCGTATTGCCAAACGTGCGTGCAAGTGCCGGCGCATGAGCCGAGCCCTTCCCACGCGTAAAAGCGACCGTCCGCAAACCGGTGCGCGGTCGTCGTCGCAAGCGTCGAGGTGTTCGCAAACGTGCGATTAAGAAACCAATACGGCAGCGTGGAATCATACCAAGTGTCGCGCCAAAGCTTCGTTTCGCCGTAAAGTTTTTTGTAATTTTTCGCGACATACGCGGCGACTTCGCCGGCGTCGCCGAAACGGTTTTTATAGTGGCGTCCGCCGCCTTCCGTGTCGGCATCGCCGCGTGTGCCGAGGGAGATGTTCGGAAAATACCACGCGACGACAAAGGAGACGGTCGCCGTGCTGTTTGCCGGAATTGTAATTGTTTTCCGGATACCGGCGAGCGGACGTTCTTTCTCAAAAGGAACGGCGACGGGATCGTTTTCCGGCCCGGCGGCAAAAAGCGCGGCTGCGGTGTTTTTGCCGGAAAGATTCGCAAATGTTTCGGCGTTCCCGTTCGGCTCGGCGAGCGCGATGCAAAGCGAACCGCAGTCCGGCAACTCGTTCATCGGGCGCATCGCGGCCCCGGGATTGTCCGTGAAAACGATATTATCGATGATGATGTTTCCCCAACGGCCGGCGGCGTTGTCGAAAATTTCGAGCCGCGCTTTTTTGCCGGCGAATTCGCGTACTTCGAAATTTGCGCCGCGCGTTTTATTGCGGTTGTGGCCGGTTGCCGAACGTACCGGTTTGCCGTCGATCAGAAGACGGATGCCGGTTTCGTCGGGACGCCTTCCGCCGCCGATGAGGAATGCGATAAAGTTACGCTCAATCGTAAATTCGTCGCTCAACAGCCGCCCGGTTTTGGCGTCGCCGTCTTGCGGCGACCCCCCGGCGCGCACGTTGTGCGAGACGGCGGCACGCGTGCCCTGCATCTTGATGTCGCCCATGTAAAGCGGCACGCGCGCGCTGTCGAGCGGGCCGGTGTCGAACGCCGTGCCCTCGACCGTCCAGCCGTCGTAATTTTCTTTTTCGAAATTTTCGAAAACAACATCTTCGCGCCCGTCGCACGGTTGAAACGCGCCGGTTTCGGCACCGGCAAGAACGTGCCGGAAATCGCCGCGCCCCGGCGTGTTTACGCGACGGGAAAAAGGGAAGAATTTCGCGTTATTGACGCAAACGGCGTTGTCGATCCAGCCGCCGATCGTGACGTTGAGCGCCTTGCCGGTTTTATTTTTTAACGTGTAACGCATCACGGTTGCCGGCAGCGACGAATCTCCGGTGTCGAGCGGAACAAACGGCGAAAAGGCTTCGAGCGTCACGTCCGCAGGCGAATCCGGATCGGAATAATTCACCGTGCCGATCGGATACGTGCCGGCGAAAGACACGTTTTTCCAACCGGTTTTGTCGAGCGGACGCACTTTGTCGCCGGCGACTTGCAACGCAAAACCTTGCCGGAATTGATCCGCCTTCGCCAAAAATTCCTTGTTCGCGTCCGCCGGCTCCGCACCAGTCGCGCCGAGGTTGACCGAATCCGCCGGAAAACCGCGCACGAACGGCGACGATTGCGCGTCCTCCGGCTCCACGTAAAGCGCGCCTTCCCGCGGCCCCGTGTTCCGAATCGGATTTTCCGGCAACGCCGACCAACGCACGGTTTTCGGCACCGCGCCGTTGCGGTTGTCGTTAAAAATATCCCAAAGCCACAGCTTGCCGTCGCCGCCGAGGTAAACCGTGCCGCAAAAAAGACCGCCGACCGGCATCCCGACATGCATGAGCGCCTTCGCGTCCGAAACAACCTCCGGCGTTCCGCTCGCGTAAAGCGATTTTTTCCAGTCCGCCGGCAGATTTTTTTCCTCCGGAATAATCGACGACAACTCGTAAACGCCGGCGACGTTTTTCACCGGCTCGGCAAACGCCGGAGTCGGCACGAACGGCATGCCCGCCGCCGCAAGCCCGAGAGCTTTGAAAAACGACACCGTTTTCGACAAAGAAACGCCGGCAAAAGCCCTCGGCGCGGCAGTGTTTTTTGGTTTCATCGGAAAAAGAAAACGTCGTCCGGGGAGATTTCCGGTGCCCGGATATGCAAGACCTCGCTCATAAATTTATCGCGACAAAAGCCCGCTCGGCAAGCCGCGTAAAAAAAAGCTTCGGCACCTGCACTTGACCCTTTTCAAAAAAATCAGCTTTCTCGGAAAAATGTTCCCGGCACCGGCAAAAATTTTTCTCGGCGTCAATATCGACCACGCCGCCACGCTCCGCCAAGCGCGCTATCGCGAAATGCCGCGCACATGCGGGCAATTCATCGAACCGGATCCGGTCGAGCTCGCGCTGCTCGCCGAACGCGCCGGTGCCGACGGCATCACCGTTCACCTGCGCGAAGACCGCCGACACATTCAGGAGCGCGACGTTTGGCGTCTCCGCGAAACGATTCGCACGCGCCTGAACCTCGAAACGGCATGCGCGCCGGAATGCATCGAATTCGCGCTCAAACTCGTGCCGGAGAGCGTTTGTCTCGTGCCGGAAAAACGCCAAGAAGTCTCGACCGAAGGCGGACTCGACGTCGCCGGCCAACGCGAAACAATCAAGGCAATCGTCGCGCGCATGACAAACGCCGGCATACAAACCAGCCTGTTCATCGACCCGTCGCCGGAACAAATCGACGCCGCGGCAGCCGTCGGCGCGCCGTGGATCGAGCTGCACACCGGCGCGTTCGCCAACGCCTTTTACGAACCGGAAAAACGCGACGCCGAACTGCTCCGCCTCCGCCGCGCCGCCGAACACGCCGCGCAACTCGGCCTCACGGTCAACGCCGGTCACGGAATTAACTACGTCAACATCGCCGAAGTCATCACGATTCCTCACCTGCACGAGCTCAACATCGGGCACAGCATCTTGTCGCGCGCGCTGCTCACCGGCATCGCCGAAGCCGTCGCGACGATGAAACTGAAAATGCGCGGAGAATAATATGATTCTCGGACTCGGCACGGATCTGGTCGAAATCGAACGGCTCAAAAAAGCGATCGAACGGCACGGCGACGCGTTTTTGCAAAAAGTCTTCACGCCGGCGGAAATCGACCATTGCTCGAAACTCGCTTCGCCGTGGGCTTCTTACGCCGCGCGCTTCGCTGCCAAGGAAGCCGTCAGCAAGGCGTTCGGCACCGGCATCGGACCGGAACTCGACTTAACGAGCATCGGCGTGGTGAACGACGAACGCGGCGCGCCGGCAATCGCGCCGGACGCCAAGTGCGAGAAACTCCTGCGCGAACGCGGCGGCAAACGCATTTTGATTTCCCTCACGCACACCGGCACACTGGCGCAGGCGACCGCGCTCATCACCGACTGACGTTTGCGCGCCGAAATCGTTTTTTCAAAAAAATCCCTTGCCGGCAACAAACACTCCCGTTGCAATTTATCCCCCGTTGGCACCGACGCCTTCCCGAATTTCCCCCGCGTAAATCCGGTTCTTTGGCGCTCGGGCTTTTCTGTTTTTAACTCCTTCCCTCCTCCAATAATTTTTTAAAATGAAATACATTTTCGTCACCGGCGGCGTCGTTTCTTCACTCGGCAAAGGCCTCACGGCAAGCGCGCTCGGCGCATTGCTCGAAATGCGCGGCCTGCGCGTGCGCATGCAAAAATTCGACCCTTATCTGAACGTCGACCCCGGCACGATGAGCCCCTACCAGCACGGCGAAGTTTACGTCCTTGATGACGGCGCCGAAACCGACCTCGACCTCGGCCACTACGAACGCTTCACGTCCGGCAACCTGAGCCGCGCCAACAGCCTCACGTCCGGCAAAGTTTACGAAGCAGTCCTCGCCAAAGAACGTCGCGGCGATTACCTCGGCAAAACCGTGCAGGTGATTCCCCATGTCACCAACGAAATCAAAGAGCGCATCCACAAAGGCGGCGAAGGCGTCGATGTGCTCATCACGGAAATCGGCGGCACGACCGGCGACATCGAAGGGCTGCCGTTCCTCGAAGCACTCCGCCAATTCCAACTCGATATGGGGCGCGAAAACGTGCTCTTCATTCACTGCACGCTCGTCCCGTATATCCGCGCCGCCGGCGAACTGAAAACAAAACCCTCGCAGCAAAGCGTCGCTAAATTGCGTGAAATCGGGATCCAGCCGGATATTCTCGTTTGCCGGACCGAACACCCGATTACGGCGGACATGCGCCAAAAACTCAGCCTTTACTGCAACGTGCCGGCAAACGCCGTCATCGAATGCCGCGACGTCGAATCCACCATTTACGAACTCCCGCTCGCGCTCGCCGGCGAAAACCTTGACGAGCTCGTCGTCAAACGCCTCGCACTCGCCGCAAATCCGCGCGATTTGTCCGAATGGCAAGACGTCGTGCGCCGCCTCAAATTCCCGTCGCACGAAGTGAAAATCGGCGTCGTCGGCAAATACATCGATTTGCAGGACGCTTATAAATCCGTTTACGAAGCGATCTCGCACGCCGCCGCCGCCAACGATTGCGCCGTCAAATTCGTGCGCATCGATTCGGAAGACCTCGAACGCGAAAACGGCACCGACGTTTTAAAAGGGCTCAACGGCATTCTCGTCCCCGGCGGCTTCGGCGACCGCGGCATCGAGGGCAAAATCGCGGCGGTCAAATTCGCGCGCGAAAACAAAATCCCCTACTACGGACTCTGTCTCGGCATGCAGGTAGCCGTCATCGAATTCGCGCGCAACGTCTGCGGACTTGCCGGCGCGAACAGCACGGAATTTGACCCGAACACAAAAGCGCCGGTCATCGACATCATGGAAGCGCAAAAAACGGTAACCGAAAAGGGCGGCACGATGCGCCTCGGCGCCTACGATTGCCGACTCCAACCCGGCACGCACGCGTTTGCCGCCTACGGCGCGGAAATGATTTCGGAACGCCACCGGCACCGGTTCGAATTTAACGGACAGTTCAAAGAAAAACTCACCGCCGGCGGTCTGCGCATCGGCGGCGTGAATCCGAAAACCAATCTCGTCGAAATCGTCGAAGTGGCGGAACACCCGTTCTTCGTCGGCGTTCAATATCATCCGGAATTCAAATCCAAACCGACCAAGGCGCATCCGCTCTTTGCCGCGTTTATTAAAGCCGCTTTAAAGAATAAAACGGCCTGACAAAGCCGTCGGCACGATTGGATAAATGAAAAACCCCGCCGCTTGCCGACGGGGTTTTTCATTTCAAAACGGTTAAAAAACTTCCGGGGAAATCGCCCGCCTACCCCTTCCAATCCGGCGTACCGGGGATGAGTTCGCGCTTACCGTAATCCGCATCCGCAAGCGACGCGCGGATGTTTGCGGCAAGCTCCTTCACCTTGTCCGGCGTCACCTCCTCGTAGAGCGCGTGATCGACATGCACCAACGGACCTGTGCCGCACGCCGCGATGCACTCGACAAATTCCAACGTAAAATTGCCGTCGCCGGAAGTCTCGCCGCGCTTGATGCCGAATTCCTTCTCAAGCGCCTCCATCGTGTGATACGCACCGCGCAACGCACACGAGAGCGTCCGGCAAACGCGAATATGCCGTTTGCCGATCGGCTTCGTGTGAAACATCGGATAAAAAGTAACAACGCCGAGCACCTCCATCGGCGTGGTGCCGACTTTTTCGGCCACCCATTCGATGATTGCGTTGGAAATATGCCCGCAATCTTCCTGCGCGAGATGCAGGAGCGGTAATGTCGCGCTGCGTTTTTGCGGGTAACGCGCGATAATTTCGTCGGCCTTGGCGAGTGTTTCGGGTTTCAAAGAGGAAGCCATTTTAGAAAAATTCCAAAGATTGTTAAGTTGCCGGCGATTACCGGTCGCACTCGCCCATCACGAAGTCGAGCGAGCCGAGAATACACGTGATATCCGTCATGTAATTGCCGGGAACGATCGCCGGCAAAATGCCCAGCGACAGGAAACTGCCGCCGCGTATGTGCAGGCGATGCGGCACGCCGCCGCCTTTGGAATTTACGTAAAAGCCGAGCGCGCCTTTCGGGTTTTCCGCTTCGAAATACACTTCGCCGGCCGGCATTTGCGGGCCTTCCGTCGTGATCATGAAGTTTTGAATCAGCTCCTCCATTTTCGTGAGGACGCCGGTTTTTTGCGGCGGG
>JAVBUU010000118.1:0-3987 GCA_031555005.1 Opitutales bacterium
GGCGACGTCATGGGCGATTACTCGTTCCCGGCGCCGTTGAAGCCCGGCGATAAAATCGTTTTTCTCGACATGTCGCATTATACGATGGTGAAAAACACCACCTTCAACGGCATCAATTTGCCGGCAATCGCGAGCTATGATTCGGCGACGGACGCGTATCACGTCATCCGCAAATTCGGTTACGCGGACTACAAAAATAAAGTGTCCTGAAAAAAGGGAAGGGCGGCCTTACGTTTTGTTTACAGGCCGGGCCGCTCTTGATTGCCGTATTTTGTTTTCACGCGGAGGGGCGAAGGCGCGGAGCAAAACAGGAACATGTCTCCTTTTGGAGGTTTTCCCGAATATCCTGAATGCCAAACGGCGTTTCGATTTGCAAAATCTCCGCGCCTTCGCGTCTCCGCGTGAGAAAAAATCTCCGGTTGTTTTTCCGCATTGCCGGATGACGACGGTGTGCTATCCTTGCACTTCGTATGAGCACCATCGACGCTTCCCCCGACTCGCTGCCTGCCAACTTTAAACATTCGCCCATGTTGAATTGGGTGAAAAAAATGGAGAAAATGTGCCGACCGGCACGCGTTCATTGGTGTGACGGTTCGCAAGCCGAAGCCGACGCGCTTTTCGCCGAAATGATTTCGCGCGGCATGTGCATAAAGCTGAACGAAAAAAAACGCCCGGGTTCTTACTTGTTCCGCTCCGATCCGCGCGACGTTGCCCGCGTCGAAAAAAGCACCTTCATTTGTTCGCTTTCGAAAGACGACGCCGGGCCCACGAATAACTGGGAAGACCCGCGCGCCATGCGGCATAAATTGAAAAGCCTTTTCGCCGGCTGCATGCAAGGGCGCACCATGTATGTCATTCCGTATTGCATGGGGCCCATCGGCTCGCCGCTCGCGCAATACGGCGTCGAAGTCACCGACTCGCCTTACGTCGTCGTCAACATGCGCATCATGGCGCGCATCGGAAAACCGGTGCTCGACTCGATGACCGAAAAAACGTTTTTCGTGCCGTGCCTGCACTCCGTCGGGCAACCGCTTGCGCCCGGCCAGCAAGACGTCCCGTGGCCCTGCGACCCGAATAATACTTACATCGTCCATTTCCCGGAAGAACGCTCGATTGTCTCCTACGGCTCCGGCTACGGCGGCAACGCGCTTCTCGGCAAAAAGTGTCTCGCGCTTCGCATCGCGTCCTGCATGGCGCACGACGGCGGCTGGCTTGCCGAGCACATGCTCATTCTCGGCGTCGAATCGCCGGACGGACAAAAATCCTACGTCACGGCGGCGTTCCCGAGCGCGTGCGGCAAAACGAATTTTGCGATGCTCATTCCGCCGAAGGAAATGGAAGGCTGGAAAGTCACGACGGTCGGCGACGACATCGCATGGCTCAAACCGGACGACGAAGGAAAGCTCCGCGCCATCAATCCCGAATCCGGCTTTTTCGGCGTCGCGCCCGGCACTTCGGTAAAAACAAATCCGAATGCGATGGCGTCGTGTTCGCGCGACACGATTTTCACAAATGTCGCGCTCACGCCGGAAGGCGACGTCTGGTGGGAAGGTATGACGGATGAGCCGCCGAAACATCTTATCGACTGGATCGGTCAACCGTGGACGCCGGACTGCGGCCGGCTCGCCGCGCACCCGAATTCGCGCTTTACCGCGCCGGCAAAAAATTGCCCGTGCCTCGACCCCGATTGGGAAAATCCCGCCGGCGTCCCGATCTCGGCGATCGTTTACGGCGGCCGGCGCATGACGGACACGCCGCTCGTTTATCAGGCGATCAACTGGACGCACGGCGTCTATCTCGGCGCCACGCTCGGCAGCGAACAAACCGCCGCCGCCGAAGGCAAGGTCGGTTCGCTCCGGCGCGACCCGATGGCGATGCTGCCGTTTTGCGGTTACCACATGGGCGACTATTTCCGGCACCACATCAAAATGGCGAAACGCATCGAAGAGCCGCCGCGCATTTTCCATGTAAATTGGTTCCGGAAAAACGCCGAAGGCAAATTCATGTGGCCCGGTTTCGGACAAAACATGCGCGTGCTGCGCTGGATCGTCGAACGCTCGCGCGGGCAGGCCTTCGCGCGCGAAACCCCGCTCGGATGGATGCCGCGCTACCAAGACATCGACTGGCGCGGACTTGATTTCACGAAAGAGCAATGGGACGCCGTCATGGGGTTTGACCGCATGAAAATGCGTGACCAAACGCTGCAACACGAAGAATTATTCCTGACGCTCTTCGATCACTTGCCTAAGGAACTTATTTTCGAACGCGAGTTGCTCATCGCGCGCTTGTAGCGGCTTCCCCGTGAAGCCCGCAAGCCGCGGAAGAAATAAAACGCGCGTCGTATTTCGGCGCGCGTTTTGTTTCCGAATTATTTTTCAAGCGTCACGATATTTTCGATGTGCCTCGTTTGCGGAAACAAATCGAACGGCTGCACGTCAACGACGCGATAACCGCCGGCAATGAGCGTTTTTAAATCGCGCGCCTGCGTGTCCGGGCCGCATGAAACATACACAATTCGCCGCGGCGCATAGTCGAGCAGTTGCGTTAAAAACGCCTCGTCGCTGCCGCGGCGCGGCGGGTCCATGATTACGGCGGTTTCTGCCGCCGGCGTTTTTACCGACGCGAAAATGTGCTCCGCGCTGCCGGCGATAAACCGGCAATTCACGATGCCGTTCAGTTTTGCGTTTTCCGCTGCTTTTTTCACGGCGTCTTCGTTTACCTCGATGCCGAGCACCTCGGCAAAACGGCTCGCGCCGACAAGCGCGAACAATCCGGAACCGCAGTATGTATCCGCCAAATAATTACATTTTCCGGTATCGGTGCCGGCGGCCTTTTCGACCGCGTAATTCACGAATTCCGGCAAAATGAACGGGTTATTTTGGAAGAAATCGCCGGCAAGGAATCGCAGCGACAAATCGCCGACGCGCTCGGTCACGACTTGTTTCGGGTTCGTGACAACGCCCTCCGCCGTTTCGCGAATCAGCAGCGTCGCGCCGCGTTTATAGTGTGAGCGATTCCGGCGCGCGTTGTCGCGAATCGCCGGCAACGCCGCGTTAATCGCCTCGGTTGCAATCGGGCAGGCCGGCACGTCGATGATTTTTTCTCGTTGATTCACGGACAGAAAACCGATCGGGAAATCGTCCCGGCGCGGGAAATCGAAATGCGGCGTGATTTTTGACCGGTAATGAAATTGCCGGGGCGAAGCGTGGCAGCGGTTCACCGGCGCGTCGAGTCCGCCGAGCCGCTTCATCAGGTCGGCGATAATTTTCGTCTTCCAATCCAACTGCGCGTTGTATCCGAAATTTTGATACTGGCACCCGCCGCATTGTTGAAAAAGCGGACATGCCGGTGTGATGCGTTCCGGCGACGAACGCAGCACTTCGACCAAATCGGCGCGCGAAAATCCGGCGGCATTATGCCAGATTTTTGCCTTCACGCGCTCGCCCGGCAACGCATACGGCACCATGACGACCCATCCGTTTACCCGCCCGAGTCCGTCGCCGAGATTGGTCAGCGTGTCGATTTCGAGTTTGATTTCTTCGTGATAAGCGAAAGGTGTCGGATTGAATTTTTTAGGGACTTTTCGAATTCCGGTTTCCGGATGCGCGTCGTTCATGTCGGCGGATAAAAACCCGGAATCGTCAAAACCCAAATCCGAAATAAAACTAAACGCTTTCCGTGTTTGCCAACTGTCCGCAACCGGCGGCGATGTCTACGCCTCGGCGTTCGCGAATCGTCACCGGTAAATCGTATTTTTTTAATAAAATTTCCTGAAACGCGCGCGCCGATTTTTCGTCGCCGGGCGTGCCGGTGAAGCCGGTGGTGGGGTTCAGCGGAATTAAATTCACCTGCGCTTCGATGCCGCGCAAAAGCTCGCCCACGGCGTGTGCGTGTGCCGGTGTGTCGTTGTCGCCGGCGATGAGCGCCCATTCGAAAAATATCCGCCGGCGGAGTTTTTTTACATAATACCGGCAGGCCTCCATCAAG
>JAVBUU010000070.1:0-3692 GCA_031555005.1 Opitutales bacterium
AAAATTTTTAACCCGAAAATCCCAAATGAAAATCACACCCTTAGCAGACCGAGTCCTCGTCGAAGCCGTCGAGGCGAAAGAACAAACCGCCGGCGGAATTTTTATTCCGGATTCGGCGAAAGAAAAACCGCAAGAGTTCAAAGTCATCGCGGTCGGCCCCGGCAAACTCGACGACAAAGGCGTGCGCAAGCCGCTTAACGTCCGAGCCGGCGACATCGTGCTGACTTCGCAATGGGGCGGCACGGAAGTCAAAATGGGCGACAAAACTTACAAGCTCGTCGGCGAAGAAGATTTGTTGGCGGTGATAATGTAACGCGAGCGTTCCGCTCGCGCGGAACCGGAACGGTTGCGTTACCTTAAAAAAACCGCCGGCGTTAATGCCGGCGGTTTTTTTGCGGAAAAATCCGGAATCGTTTTGTTCTGCACCGCGCCTACTTTTGCAGCACAATGCGGACTTTCACCGTTCGCCGGCCGGCACCGCCGCAGGTCTCGCAGGTGACTTTATTCGGAACGAGGCGCATGGACACTTTTTCGTCGACCGTTCCTTTCCCGTAGCAAGCTGTGCATTTGCGTGTTTCAACGACATTAACCGAAAACGTTTTCCCTGCCTCAATTGCCGAAATAAATGCTTTTTGCATGTCGGCTTCGGCGGGCACCGGTTGTAATTGCCCGTCGCGCCCCGAGGCCATTTCGCGAAATTTCGGATAAGTCTTGCCGTCGTGCTTTTCGGCGCTCGCCGGCATGACCCAAGCCGCGACCGGTTGGCCGACTTCCGGTGCGTTTGCGATTTCAATTGCGACAATCAGCGGATTCGGTCCGGTAAGCCGGCAGAGAACAGTTCGATCTGAAATCTTCTCCGTAACCGTGCCGTGGAAGGGAAATCGGCCGGCGTTCCCGAATGCTGATTTTGTTTTGTTGTCCTTTCGTGACGTAAACTTGCCGTCCGTGAAGTCATACTGCTGTTTCAGCAAAAACCACAGGTTGTAAAAACGTTCGGTTGTTTCCGGCTCGCCGAAATGCCCGATACGGCTGACGCGAAATTTTTCCGACGGTAATTCCGTAATCGTGCCGGAAGGCGCGGCGAACGCTGCGAACGGGCACGCGCAGAGGAAAAAAAGAAGGAGAAGAACCGAGTTTCGCATGGAGCCAAGGACGAGTTAGCGGGGGTAGGGGGATGTTTTTGCCGAACCGAATCGCTTGCGCAACCCGGCAATGACAGTGAGCAGCGTCCACTGAAACCCGTTTGCCGGATTTGGCAATTCGCGAATGCCTGATATTTTTAACTTGAACCTGCCGGCGGCGCGCGCATAAGCGGCACCTCCAAAATAAACGGTGCGGTAGCCAAGTGGTAAGGCCCGGCTCTGCAAAAGCTGTATTCGTCGGTTCGATTCCGACCCGCACCTCCAAAACCTTCTCCCGCCGGCGGCGGGATTTTTTTTATTCGGGCATGAGAAAAACACACATTCGCGATTACCGGCATGTTTCTTGGGATTGGAACGGCACGCTGCTGGACGACACTTGGCTGTGCCTCGAATGCCTGAACGAGGTTGCCGCCGGCAACGGACGCCCGGCGATTGATTTAGCGCGTTATCGCGAGATTTACGATTTTCCGGTGAGCAAGGTTTACGAGGCGCTCGGCATGCCGGTCGATCCCGCGACGTTCAAGACGAACAGCATCGCCTACATGGCCGCCTACGAACGTCGCCGGCGCGAATGCAAATTGCACGCCGGCGTCGAAACAATCCTCGAATCCGTGAAAACAGCCGGCATCGCACAATCGATTTTTTCTGCGTATCCGCAGGAATTTTTGGAGCACGTTGTCGCCGATTACGGCGCAAAAGAATTTTTCGAAAAACTTTCCGGCAACGATAACATTTTTTCCAACGACAAAGCGCACCGCGCCGAGGCGCATTTTTCCGGCCTCGACGCGCCGTTCGACGAAATTCTGTATTTCGGCGACACGTTGCATGACGCCGAAATCGCCCGCGAGTTGGGCATCGACTGCGTGCTCGTCGCCGGCGGACATCAATCGCGCCGGCGTTTGGAAGGGGCCGCCGACGCGCTCGTCGCCGGCGATTACGGGGAATTGTTCGCGCGGCTTTGAATTAACCGCAAGGAACGCGGAGCGCGCGAAATACCGCGCTTAATTTTGTATTTAAAAAACAATTACAAAATCAAAAATCCGTTTTTCCGGCATTAATCCCGGTTAAAATTCTTTGCGCCCTCTGTGTTTTTTGCGGCTGATTCAAAACGTGTCGAATTGCCCCGAAGCGTGCCGGCACAACGCGACAACCCGGCGCTCCAATGTCGAAAATTCCCGCTCCGTTCAATGCCTGCAAAAACTACATTTCTATAACCATTAGAAAATTACATTAACTCCGCCGGCGGTTTGAAGTCCCGAAAAATTCCGGCAACGTTCCTGCAAAGAGGATAAGCACTATGACAGACTTCAACCAATTTACCGAAAAAAGTCGCGAGGCCGTTGCTGCCGCGCAGACGCTCGCGCAGGAAAACGGCAACCCGACCATTGAAACGTGGCACTTGTTCGATGCGTTGCTCAAACAAACCGAAGGCATCGTGCCGGCGTTGCTCGAAAAACTCGGCGCGCCAAAATCCGCCGTCGAACTTTTCGTCGCCCGCGAAATCGCGCGGTTGCCCAAGGTTTCCGGCTCCGGCAGCGTTCAGCAAGGCTCCGTCTCCGGCGCGCTTCACAACGCGCTCGGCAAGTCCGGCGAAATCGCCCGGCAAATGCGCGACGATTTTGTCAGCACCGAACACCTCTTTCTCGCGCTGCTCGAATCGCCGGATCAGAAAAATTTTTCAAAGAGTTTTTCCCTCGAAAAATCCAAAGTCCTCGACGCGCTGAAAAATTTGCGCGGCGCGCAACGCGTCACGTCGCAAACGCCGGAATCCACTTACGACGCGCTCGCCAAATACGGCGCCGACCTCGTGGAGTGCGCCCGGCGCGGCAAGCTCGATCTGGTGATCGGGCGCGACGAGGAAATTCGGCGCGTGATTCGCATTCTCTCGCGCAAAACAAAAAACAATCCGGTGCTCATCGGCGAGCCCGGCGTCGGCAAAACCGCCATCGCCGAAGGTCTCGCGCAGCGCATCGTGCGCGGCGACGTGCCGGAGGGCTTGAAGGACAAAACCGTTTTTGCGCTCGATCTCGGCTCGCTGCTCGCCGGCGCGAAATATCGCGGCGAATTTGAAGAACGCCTCAAAGCCGTGCTCAACGCCGTCAAAAGCGCCGAGGGGCAAATCATTCTTTTCATCGACGAAATGCACACGCTCGTCGGTGCCGGGCGGACCGACGGCGCGATGGACGCCGGTAACATGCTCAAGCCGATGCTCGCGCGCGGCGAGCTGCACTGCATCGGCGCGACGACGCTCGACGAATACCGGAAATACATCGAAAAAGACGCCGCGCTCGAACGCCGGTTTCAACCCGTGCAAGTCGCGCCGCCGAGCGTCGAAGACACGATTTCGATTTTGCGCGGCATCCGCGAACGCTTCGAATTGCACCACGGCGTGCGTATTGCCGACGGCGCGCTCGTCGAAGCCGCCGTGCTTTCGAACCGCTACATCACGGACCGGTTTTTGCCGGACAAAGCCATCGACCTCGTGGACGAAGCGTGCGCGCAAATTCGCACCGAGATGGACAGTCTGCCGGCGGAACTCGACCAACTTTC
>JAVBUU010000143.1:0-11308 GCA_031555005.1 Opitutales bacterium
GGCGACTTCTTGAAGCACCGGCAGGAGGTCTTTCATGCTGCTGACTTTTTTCTCGAAAAGCAGGATGTAAGCGTCTTCCAGAACGGCTTCGAGCGATTCTTGGTTGGTCGCGAAATACGGCGAGAGGTAGCCTTTGTCGAACTGCATGCCTTCGACGACGTCGAGCGTGGTTTCAATCGTCTTGGCTTCTTCGACGGTGATGGTGCCGTCTTTGCCGACTTTGTCCATGGCTTCGGCGATGATGTCGCCGATGGTCGTGTCCCAGTTGGCCGAAACGGTGGCGACTTGTTTGATTTCGTCGCTCGTTTTGATTTTTTTGGAAATTTTGGCGAGTTCGGCGATTGCGGCTTCAGTGGCTTTTTCGATGCCGCGTTTGACGAAAATCGGATTCGCGCCGGCGGCGACGCTCTTCAAGCCTTCGCGATAAACGGCTTCGGCGAGCACGGTGGCGGTCGTCGTGCCGTCGCCGGCTTTGTCGGCAGTCTTCGAGGCGACTTCCTTCACCATTTGCGCGCCCATGTTTTCGAACGGGCACTTCAATTCGATTTCCTTGGCGACGGTCACGCCGTCTTTGGTGACTTTCGGGGCGCTGAATTTTTTGTCAATCATCACATTGCGACCTTTCGGGCCGAGCGTGACTTTGACGGCTTTCGCGAGCGTGGAGACGCCGGCGAGGACTTTGCGGCGGCCGGCTTCATCAAACAGAACTTGTTTCTTGGACATAATTTTTAGCGGTTGGTTGTAGGTTGTTGTTTAAGTAAAAACGGGTTTCGGGATTATCCGATAACGGCGAGAATTTCGTCTTCGCGGAGCAAAATAACGGTCACGTCGTCGATTTTGACTTCGGTGCCGGCGTATTTGCCGATGAGGACGGTGTCGCCGACTTTGACGTCGAATGCGACCGGCTTGCCGTCTTTGTCGAATTTGCCGGTGCCGAGGGCGACGACTTTGGCTTCTTGCGGTTTTTCCTTGGCGGAGTCCGGAATGATAATTCCGCCTTTGATTTCTTCCGCGGCTTCGAGGCGTTTCAAAAGAACGCGGTCTCCGAGCGGTTTAACGCGCGAGCAAGCGCAGTTGCATGAACAGGAGTTTTTTTCTTTAGCCATGGTTGGTGATTTTGAATTTTTTTTGATTAAAGGGTGCGTTTGTTTGAAACGCGTTTCGAATTATGCAAACGGAATGCCAATAAAATCTGTGTTTTTAATTTATTATTTAAAAATAAGATGTGTATTTTTATTTTTCGGTGAACCGGTTTTTGCCGGCGCGGGAAAGACCGGTTTTGCGGCAAATTGTCTCACTGTGAGACAGTCGGGCGCTCCGGCGCGTTACGGCAGCCAGGGATATTTTTCGAAGCCCGGTTTTCGTTTTTCGACGTAGGCGGTTTTGCCCTCGTTGCCTTCTTCGGTGAGGTAATACAGAAGCGTGGCGTTGCCGGAGAGTTCCTGCAAACCGGCTTGGCCGTCCACGTCGGCATTGAAAGCGGATTTGAGGCAGCGAATCGAAAGCGGGCTTTTTTCAAGAATTTCGCGCGCCCAGCGGACGCCTTCGGCTTCGAGTTCGGCGTAGGGCACGACGGTGTTTACCAGCCCCATGTCGAGCGCTTGTTGCGCGTTGTATTGCCGGCAGAGATACCAGATTTCGCGCGCTTTTTTCTGACCGACGATGCGCGCCAGATAACTTGATCCGAAACCGCCGTCGAAGCTGCCGACCTTCGGGCCGGTTTGCCCGAAAATCGCGTTGTCGGCGGCAATCGTCAAATCGCACACGACGTGCAAAACGTGCCCGCCTCCGACGGCGTAACCGGCGACGAGCGCGATGACGACTTTCGGCATCGTGCGAATGATGCGTTGGAGTTCCAAAACATTGAGGCGAGGCACGCCGTCTTTGCCGACGTAGCCGCCTTTTTTATCGCCGCGAATGCGTTGGTCGCCGCCGGAGCAAAAAGCGAATTTTCCGTCGGTTTGCGGATTTGCTCCGGTGAGCAGTACGACGCCGACGCTCGTGTCCGCCCAAGCGTCGCGGAACGCTTCGATGAGTTCGTCCACGGTGTCCGGCGTGAACGCGTTGCGGCGGTGCGGACGGTTGATTGAAACCTTGGCGATGCCGTCGGCTTTTTCGTAAATGATGTCGTTAAATTCGCGAACGCGTTTCCAGGCGGGAAGTGTCATGGCGGGGGAGGAAAGTGAAAAATAAGAAATAAAAAAGCGGCAAATGCCGGATTTTCGCGCGGCGGGGCGCGAGAGTGTTTATTCGGCGTCGAATTGCTCCAATGCGTCGCGCGCGGCGGCCTCGCTTGCGGCTTTTTTCGAAGACGCGCTGCCGGTGCCGGCAATTTCGCCGGCAATGACGACTTCCACGGTGAAATTTTTTGCGTGTCCGGGGCCTTCTTCGGAAATCGTGCGGTATTCGATTATTTGCGTGCCGGCGGTGCGGTGTTTTTGCTGCACAAGTTCCTGCAAGCGGTTTTTGGCTGAAACCGTTTCTTCGTGCGCCGCCGGCATGGTCGAAAAATCCTCGGAAAAAATCTTTTTCGCCAAAGCGCGCGCCGCTTTCAGGCCGCCGTCGAGATAAACGGCTCCGAAAACCGCTTCGAGCGCATCTTCGTGCGCCGTATCCGTTTCGCGGATGCGTTCGGAATCGCCGCCGGGCGCGAGCGAAAGAAACGCGCCGATGCCGAGCGCGCGGCCGGCGAGGGCGAGGTTTTTGCCGGAGGCGAGGCGCGATTTTACGTTGCTCATGCGGCCTTCGGCGGCGTCGGAATCGGCGGCGTAAAGCGTTTCGGCAATCACGAGCCCGAGCACCGAATCGCCGAGAAATTCGAGGCGTTGATAATCGCGCGCGCCGGTTTTCTTGACTTTGTAACTCGGGTGGGTGAGCGCTTCGCGCAAAAGGCTTTCGTCGCGAAAAACGTGCCCGATGCGTTTTTCCAATTCGGAAAATTCGCCGGTGCGTTGCGTTGCCGGCGTTTTCCCGTGCGCGAGAAAACCGGCGAACAAATTTTTCAAATTCATGCCGGCAGGAAATGGAAATTTACAAATCACGAAACCTCAAATTCCGAATAAATCCTGACAACAAATAACAAATCCCAAGGGCGTTACCCGGCACCGTCGGTTTTTGATTTTGGATTTGTTCGCTTTGAGCGCGTTGTTAAGAGATTCCGAGCGTTTTCAACAGGAGTCCGTGCACTTCATCGTTGCGCAGCAAAGTCGGGAAACGCGTGCCGGCGGCACCGAGCGCGGTGAACTCAACCAAGTCGCCGGTGTGGTTGCCGCTTGTCCAGCCGATGCCGGTGTGCGGTTTATAAATCTTTTGCAGATTTTTAAGCCCTTTTGCCGCTTCGAGTTCCGGCGGCGAAAGGGGGATTCCGCCGGCGTCCGCGAGGTAATCGCCGAGTTTCGGGCCGCTCAATCCGGCCGCTTCGCAGCGTATTTTTTCGTAAGATTTTTTAAATCCGGCGAGACGGGCGAACGCTTTGTCCGTGTCGGCGTAGTTGTTGCCGGTGCCGTTGATGTTGAAGCCGCCGGTGCCGTGGTCGGTGGTGATGATGAGCAGCGTGTCCGGGTGTTTTTCCGTGAAATCGCGCGCAAGGGCGACGGCGTCGTCGAACGCAATTAAGTCATGAATGAGCGCGGCGGCGTCGTTGCCGTGCGCGGCCATGTCGATGCGCGCGCCTTCGATTTGGAGAATAAATCCGCCGGAAGCTTTTGAGAGTTGCGCGAGCGCGGCGGCCGTCATTTCGGCAAGCGTCGGGATTTTAGCCCGGAGCCGGGCGTCGTTGCTCCGGTCGATTGAAAACGGAATGTGGCTTTGGGAAAACAGGCCGAGCATCGGTGCCGGCGCGCCGGCGTCGCCGGCAGAAAAGTTTTTCAGGTCGTCGCGTTCGGAGAAGAGCGCGTAGCCGGCGGCGCGGAATTTTTCGCGCAGCGCGTCGTCGAAGAATTTTTTGCCGCCGCCGAGAATGACGTCGATATGCCGGTCGAGGTATTGCCCGGCGATGCCGATCTCGTCGTGGCGCGATTCGGCGTTGGCGGCAAAGCCCGCCGGCGTGGCATGCGTGACGGTTGCGGTGGTGACGAGTCCGGTTGCGAGTCCGTTGCGGCGTGCTTTGACGAGGAGCGGTTCGAGCGGTTTGCCGTCGACCGAGATGTTTATTTTGCCGTTGTAAATGCGGCTGCCGCAGCCCCAACAGCTCGACGATGCGGCAGAGTCCGTGACGATGCCGGTCGCGGACGCGGTTTCCATCAGGCTGCGGGAAACGGGGTGCGTGTTAAAAAGCGAAGTCCAGGCGTTTTCGCGGCCGAGAATGTGTTTTTGATAATGACGGGCGGCGGAGAGTGCGCCGATGTTCATGCCGTCGCACACCATGTATATGATGTTTTTGGCGTTGCCGGAAACCGCCGGTGTCGCACCGGCGGCGAGCGCGCGCCGTGCGCCGAGTCCGAGAACCGCCGCGCCGGCGGCTGCTGTTTTGAGAAAAGAACGTCGAGAGGTCATTGTTGTTTCGTGTAGACTGCGCGTTGCCGAAAACTGTTCCAAGTTTGTGCCGGCATCCGGCGGAGGTTTTTGCGACAAAGCGGCAAGATGTCAAAAAAATCGCTGCCATGGTTTGACGCGCCCGCCGGTAAAGCCGGCGCGTGCCCGCCGCTGTACCTTGCGCCGATGGCCGGGTTTACCGACATCGCGTTTCGCGAGCTTTGCAAGCAACACGGCGCGGATGTCGCCGTGACCGAGTTCGTGCAGGCGATTCCGCTCGTGCGCGGCGTGGCGCGGACGTGGGAAACAATCGAATTTACGGAATCGCAACGCCCGGCGGGCGTGCAAGTTTTCGGCGCCGATCCGGCGATGATGGCGGAGGCGGCGCGGCTGATCGAGGCGCGGCTGCGGCCGGATTTTATCGATATCAATTACGGTTGCCCGGCGCACAAAGTTGTCGAACAAAACGCCGGTTCGAGTCTGTTGCGTTGCCCGAAATTGCTCGAAGCGATTGCGCACGCCGTCGTGCGCGCTGTGCCGGCGACGCCGGTGACGGCCAAAATGCGTATCGGCTGGGATGCGCAAAACATTGTTGCCGTCGAAACGGCGCGCCGGCTTGAAGACGCCGGCGCCCGCGCGATAGCCGTCCACGGGCGCACGCGGGCGCAAGGTTATTCCGGCGAGGCGGATTGGGCGGAAATCGCGCGCGTCGCCGCCGCCGTTCGCGTGCCGGTGATCGGCAACGGCGACATTCGCGACGGTGCCGGCGCGGTGTGTCGTTTTCGCGAGAGCGGTGTTTCCGGGCTGATGATCGGGCGCGCGGCGCTCGGCAATCCCGGGCTTTTTTCGGAGATAAAATTTTTCTTCGAAAACGGATTTGCTCCGCCGCCGCCGTCCGCCGCCGAATGTCGCGCGATGCTGTTGAGTTACGCCGAAAACGTCCTGCGCAATGCCGCCGGAGGCATTGCCGGCGACGCGGCTTGGATGCTCACCAAGCTGCATCCGTTTACGCACCGGCTTCCGGGTGCGCGCAAGCTGCGCGCCGGGCTGTCGCGTTGCCGGACATTTGCGGATATTGAAGCATTGCTCGCCGGCGATGCGCCGTAATCGCCGGTAATTTTTTTTCCGGGACCGGCAAAAAAACTGCTTTTCTAAGTTCCTGATTTTTATTCAGGGAAAATACCCTGCAACAATGTCCGGAATTTTTCTAACACATTGCGCGTTCGGCGCGCCGCACCGCCGGCTTTTGAGGGCAAGTTTTTTTACAAAAAAGTTGTTGGGCCTCCAATGTGAATAACTCAGCAATAACTTCCCCTTGCCGGGTCATGCCCCGCAAATATCCGTCGCAGCCCGATCAAAAACGAAGAAGCTTTCCCGGAAAGACGGCGGCTCCGCGTTTCATCGGAAAAATTCTTTTAAACGCATCGCAACCCTTTTTCCTTTATAAAAATGAGTATTTCTCTCAGCATTCTGCCCCAATCCGTTTTTCGGGGAAATTTTTGTGCCGGTTTCGAAAAACGCGCGTCGCGCGGTTTGAATGCGCGGAATCCCTTTAACCGTAACGAATCTCCCGGTTCCTTGTGAATAATTCGAGGATTCCGTCCAAAAATAAGGAGATTTGACATGCTGACTTTCGACGAAACGCAGGCGCTTTGGAGCACTGTTCAGGGCGAATTAAAAAAAATAGTATCCGAATCCGATTTCTCGGGATGGTTTGCCCCCGTGGTTTGCGCCGGTATTGAAGATGATGCGTTGCTTTTGGTTGCGCCCAACGATTTTTCCGAACTTTGGATCAATAAAAATTATTCCGATCTGCTCCGCACGCGCATCTCGCTTGCCGCCGGCAGGAAAATGGGATTTCGCCTGCAATCGTCTTCCGTCGCGCAACCCGAAAGCTTGCCGGTGCCGGCAAAGCCCGTTGCGGCCCGTGAATCCGCACGGCACGCGCCGGCGGTGCTTCCGCCGGCAATCAAAGCCGGCAACACGTTCGAAAATTTTATCCGCGGGCCGGAAAACGAACTCGCGCTCGCCTCGGCGCTCGCCGCCGCCAACGATCCCGGCCACGCCGGCAACCCGCTTTTCATTTACGGCGCCACCGGCCTGGGCAAGACGCACTTGATGCACGCGATCGCGCACACGGTGTTTAAAAATTCGCCCGGCAAAAACGTCGTTTACGTCACGAGCGAAAAATTCACCAACGAATTTATCCAAGCCCTGACGGATAACGCCGCCGGCGAATTTCAAAAACGTTACCGCGACGCCGACGTGCTGTTGGTGGACGACGTTCAGTTTTTCGCGAAAAAAGACCGCACGCAGGAAGAATTTTTCCACACATTCAACGCGCTTTACCTCGCGCACAAACAAATCGTTTTAACGAGCGACCGCCCGGTGCGCGAATTGCTCGGACTCGAAGAACGCCTCGTGTCGCGCTTCGCCGGCGGCATGACGGCGGACATCACCGCGCCGCGCCTCGAAACGCGCGAAAGCATTTTGCGGCGCAAAGCCGCCAACGCCGGCATCACGCTCGGCAACGACGTTTTTGAGTTTCTCGCCAACGGCATCACGCGCAACGTCCGCAATCTCGAAGGCGCGATCACGCGCATCGCCGGTTATTTGCGATTGGGCAACGGCAACGCCGCCACCGTCGAAACCGTCGGCAAGCTCCTGCAAGACATTTTGCTCGAAGAAGCCTCGAACAAACTTTCGCCGGAAATCATCCAAAAGAAGGTGGCCGAATACTACCGCATTCAGCTTTTGGACATGACGAGCAAGAAACGCACCGCGCAGGTGGCTTTTGCCCGGCAGGTCGCCATGTATCTTTGCACGCAACTCACCGGTCTCGCGCTCGCGGAAATCGGCGAGGCGTTCGGCGGACGCGACCACGGCACCGTAATTCACGCGCGCCGCACGGTCGAAGACCGCATGGGCATCGACGTGTCGATCAAACGCGCCGTCGATTATTTGCTCATGCAGATCAGCACGCGCACACCGTAAAAGGCGCAACGCGCTAAATCACAAATAAATTACAAATCCCAATGACAAATTCCAAGCGGGTTTCGGTTAATCCCGGCGTTTTTTTGTAATTTTGAGGTTTGTTTTTTTGGCATTTATTTGGGGTTTGTGCGTTGTGATTTGTAATTTACAACAAATTACCTCGCGGTAATCGACATCGGCTCCAATACGATAAAACTGCTCGTCGCCGAAAAAAACGCTGCCGGCACGTTGACGGTGCTGGCGGAGGCAAACGAGGACGTGCGATTGAGTCCGCGTGCGGACGAGCCTGCCGGCGAAATTTCATCGCGTGCCGCCGGCGAAGCGGTCGGCGCGATTCGGCGGCTGGCGGAAAAAGCCGAAAAGTTTTCGCCGGCAAACACCCGGCTCGTCGCCACGAGTATCGTGCGCGAATCCCGCAATGCCGACGATTTTTGCGCGCGTGTTTTCCGGGAAACCGGTTGCGCCGTCGACGTTTTAAGCGGCGAGGCCGAGGCGCTCGCCATCGCCGCCGGCGTCGCGACTGATCCGGCGGTTGCTGGCATCGCCGGGGCCGGAGATTTATTTATCGTCGATCTCGGCGGCGGCAGCATGGAGTGCATTTTAAAAAAAACCGGTGCTGCCGTTGTCGCCGAAAGTTTCCCGCTCGGCGCCGTGCGGCTCACGCGGCGATTTTTCCCGTCGCCGGAAAATCCGATTCCGCCGGCGGAGACCGAGCAACTCGCCGCGCATGTTCGTGCTGCGATAACCGGATTTTTTCAAAAAACAAAACCGGCGCGCGAATGCCTGTTCGTCGGTTGCGGCGGCGCGTTTTCCGTCGCCGGCGCGATTTTCGCGGCGCGCGCGGGCAGGGCGTTTGACGCGCCGGAATCGGCAAAACTCCCGGCGGACGCGTTGCGGGCGTTGCGCGACGAATTGAGCGGAAAACCGATTGCGGAGCGCATGAAAATTCAGGCCTTGCCGGCGTCGCGCGCCGATATTTTACCGGCGGCCTTGACGACGATTCTCGTTCTCGCCGAGCTCGCCGGCGCGGAAGTCTTTTTGCGTTCGCGCCACAATTTGCGTTACGGCATCGCGGCGGGATTGTAAACGCCGCGCGTCTTTCCGCTTGCGCCGTCCGGCTGCTTGCCGTTGATTTTTCACCATGTCCCAACCCGCGCAAATTGACATGGAAAAGCTCGCCGCGCTCGCGCGCATCGCGCTTACCGACGAGGAGAAAAAACGTTTCGGCGAACAACTCGGAACGATTTTAAATTATTTCGAACAGATTAATTCCGTCGATGTCGCCGGCGTCGAGCCGTCGTCGCACGCGTTCCCGGTGTTTAACATTTTGCGCGAGGACGATGCCGGGCCGACGCTCGACATCGAGGCGTTCGCGCGCATCGCGCCGAAGTTTAACCGCGAAGATTCCCACTTGATCGTGCCGCGCGTCGTGGACGACGAGAGCTGAGTGCCGGCGCGCGCCGGCGTTAACTTCGAAAACACTTTTTTTAATAAAATTTTATATCCGAAAAATGGATACAAGCCTTTCTCAAAAACCCGCCGGCGAACTCGCCGCGCTGCTTGCCGGTAAAAAAATCTCCGCCCGCGAACTCATGCAGTCGTGCATCGACAGCGTCGCCGCCGTGGACGACAAGGTCGGCGCATTTCTCGGTTTCGACGAAAAAGACGCGTTCCGGCAGGCCGACGAGTCCGATGCGCGCCGCGCCGCCGGCAACGCGCGCGGGTTGCTCGACGGGATTCCGGTGGGCTTGAAGGACAATATTTCGATCAAAGACCAGCCGCTCACGTGCGCGAGCAAGATGCTGAAATCTTACGTTTCGCCGTATGACGCGACGGTGACGGCGCGTTTGCGCGACGCAGGCGCGATTGTGTGGGCGTGGCTGAACATGGACGAATTTGCGATGGGTTCTTCGACGGAAAACTCGGCGCGCAAAAAAACGCGCAATCCGTGGGACACCTCGCGCATTCCCGGCGGAAGTTCCGGCGGGAGCGCCGCGGCGGTCGCCGCCGGCATGACGCCGCTCGCGCTCGGGAGCGATACCGGCGGTTCGATCCGGCAACCGGCGTCGCACTGCGGCGTCGTCGGAATTAAACCGACTTACGGCCGCGTGAGCCGCTACGGCGTCGCCGCGTATGCGTCGTCGCTCGATCAGGTCGGAACGATTTCGCACACGGTCGAAGATGCGGCGTTGTTGCTCGGCGCGATCTCCGGCGCGGACCGGCACGACGGCACGGCGCTCGCGAATCCGGTGCCGGATTATTTCGGCGAATTGAAAAAATCCGCCGGCGCGAAATCGGCGTGGAAAATCGGCGTGCCGAAGGAATTTTTGGCCGATGGGCTTGATCCGGAAGTGCGCCGGCAAATCGACGCCGCGCTTGATTTTTACAAAGCCGCCGGTTGCGAAATTAAAACCGTTTCGTTGCCGGGCACGGCTTACGCTGTCGCGGTTTATTACATTATTTCAACGGCCGAGGCGTCGTCGAACATGGCGCGTTTCGACGGAATTCGTTACGGTCACCGGAGCGAAAAGGCGACGGACGCGGTGGATATTTACGCGCTCAGCCGCGCCGAGGGCTTCGGCGACGAGGTGAAGCGCCGGATTATTTTGGGGACGTATGTGCTGACGTCCGGCTACTACGATGCGTATTATTTGCGGGCGCAAAAAATCCGCACGCTGATACGCGACGATTTCATGCGGGCGTTCGGCGAGGTGGATTTCATTCTTTCGCCGGTGTCGCCGACGACGCCGTTCAAACTCGGCGAGCGCGAAAAAGACGTTTTGTCGGTTTACCTCGGCGACATTTACACGATTCCGGTAAATCTTGCGGGGCTGCCGGCGATCAGCGTTCCATGCGGTTTGGCGCACGACATGCCGGTGGGATTTCAGCTCATCGGCAAACCGCTCGACGAACTCACGCTGCTCGCGGCGGCGAATGTTTTCGAGAAAACGCACGAATTTGCCGGAAGACGGCCTTTAATGTAACGCAACCGTTTCGGTTGCGCGCCGGCAACGCCGGCGAACAACGATCCCATGGAGCCTCCGAAATTTTCAACGCTCACAAGAACGCGCCGCAATTTGCCGCATTGGCAATGCGAGTCGGCGATTTATTGGGTGACGTTTCGGTTAGCGGATTCGCTTCCGCAAGGAAAATTGCGCGCGTGGTCCGAAGAGCGCGATATTTGGCTGAAATTTCATCCGGAGCCGTGGTCAAACGAGGATTGGGCGGAATACAACGAACGTTTCGGCGAGCGCATGGAAGCGTGGCTCGACGCCGGTTACGGCGAGTGCGTTTTGGCGAAGCCGGAAATTCGCGAGATCGTAAAAAAATGCATGTTTCGTTTCGACGGCGAACGCCTGCACATTCATTCGGCGGTCATTATGCCGAATCACGTTCACGCGTTGATTGCGCCGATAAGTGAGCACGATATTGTCGATTTATTGTTCGGAATGAAAAACGCGTCGGCGCGCGAAGTGAACCGGATGCTGGGAAAAACGGGGCAGTTTTGGATGCACGAATCTTATGATCATATTGTGCGCAGCCCAAAACAATATCTGCATTATTTGTGTTACATCGCGGAGAATCCGAAGAAGGCTCATTTGAGCACCGGCAGCTGTTTGCTTTATAAAAATGAACTTCAATGTAACGCAACCGTTCCGGTTGCGGATTCCGAGATATGAAATTGAACGGGAAATTTTTTCGCATACGCAACCGGAACGGTTGCGTTACATTAAAAAACGCTTTGAAACCTCAGCAACTTCGCGCAACCGGAACGGTTGCGTTACATTAAAAAAACAGCCGCAACCACCATGCCTTTCTCCAAATACGAAATCGTCATCGG